>CAXAGK010000578.1:0-2444 GCA_963968305.1 uncultured Rickettsiales bacterium
ATCCGACAGTGTCTATCGCACCCGCCCATGTCTCACTCTCTAATGGACGTTTGTTCGGCTCCGATAGGTCACTGCGGGCGACAATTGTCGTGGCGCCCAGAGATTTGAGGTATTCGTGCTGCGCTTCGCGGCCGGTAGAGGCCCCGACTTCATAGCCAAGACGCGCCAAGATAGATACCGCGACGGAGCCGACCCCGCCTGCGGCGCCAGTCACGAGGACCGGACCGTCCGACGTCGTCAGGCCATGATCTTCGAGCGCCATGACGCAGAGCATCGAGGTCAGGCCCGCAGTGCCAACGGCCATCGCTTGCTTGGTGGAAAGCCCCTCGGGTAACGGGACAAGCCAATCGCCGTTCACTCGTGCTTTTTGCGAGTATCCGCCCCAATGAACCTCACCGACCCGCCAGCCAGTCAAAACCACCTTGTCGCCTGCCGCGTAGCGCGAATGTGACGATTCCTCGACCACACCGGCGAAATCGATGCCTGGCACATGCGGGTAGTTTCGGACCAAACCACCTATTCCGTTGACGACCATCCCGTCCTTGTAATTGACGTCGGAATATTCGACTCGCACCAGAACATCGCCATCCGGCAGGTCGCTGCTCGTCAACTCTTGAATCTCGTTGCCGACCTTACCGTAAGATTCATTCAACACCAGCGCCTTGTAATTATCGGTCATTGTTATTGCCCCTCCATAACAAATATAAACACCGGTCCCAAAGACCCCGGAAATAGAAACCCCGCGCAACCGCTATCCTGGGCGCGCGGGGAATCGGATAGAAAATGCGTTTATTTCAACGATTCTAAAATACTGACGTAGTTCGCGACGGCTGCACCACCCATGTTGAACGTCCCGACGAGATCGGTGCCATCGATCTGCATATCTCCGGCTTCGCCACGCAGCTGCATCGCCGCCAACACATGCATCGAGACACCGGTAGCACCAATCGGATGGCCCTTCGACTTCAGTCCGCCGGATGGATTGATCGGCAGCTTACCATCCTTCTCGGTCCATCCCTCTTCCAAGGCGCGCGCGCCCTCACCAACCTTCGTCAGTCCCATAGCTTCATATTCCATGAGCTCCGCCATCGTGAAGCAATCATGGGTTTCGACCATGCTGAGATCGTCCAAGGTCAGTTTGCCGTCGGACAACGCGTTGGCCCACGCCTGCGCGCATCCATCGAGATGCGACATGTCGCGACGGCCCATCGGCAGATAGTCGTTCACGTGGCTACGCGCCCGAAATACCACCGCCTTTTCCATCGTCAGCGCGGTTTCCATATCCGCCAAAACGACAGCGGCCGCGCCGTCGGAGACCAGCGAACAGTCGGTCCGCTTCAATGGTCCCGCGACAATCGGGTTCTTATCGGACACTTCCCGGCAGAACTCATAGCCGAAATCTTTCCGTAGCTGCGCCATGGGGTTCGATACGCCGTTCTTGTGGTTCTTGGCGGCAATCCGCGCCAAAGCATCGCTCTGATCACCGTATTTTTGGAAGTATTGTTGGGCGATTTTCCCAAAAACACCGGCGAACCCACCTTCGATATCCGAGTCTTCCTTCAAATAACTGGCTTTCATCAAGATACCGCCAATATCCGGGCCCGCCGTATCCGTCATTTTCTCAACGCCGACGACAAGGACGATTTTGCCCTGCTTGGCCTCAAGAAAATTGAGACCCTGATGGATCGCCGCCGACCCCGTTGCACAGGCATTCTCGACACGGGTCGCCGGTTTAAACCGGAACCTGTCGTCTGCTTGGAGCACCAAGGACGACGGGAAATCCTGCGCCGAAAACCCATTGTTGAAATGGCCAAGATAGATGGCATCGATATCGTCCGGCCCTACCCCGGCATCTGCCATGGCGTCCGTCGCCGCTTCGACAATTAGAGCTTCAACATCTTGGCCTTCGAGCTTACCGAATTTCGAATGAGCCCAACCGACAATGCAACCAGTCATGATCTTCCCCTGTGAACGAATTGCGCAAATGATTACCGTCCCCAACGGGGGACCGGAATTTAATCTCATATACCATAGTGAAATTAGCGTCGCACGCCTATCGCGACAAATTTACTCGGCGGCGGCTTGCTCCGGCCGGTAGACGACGTGGAATATGGGCATCGGCTCATCGAAACCTTTCAAGTAAAATTCACCAACATTCTTAAAAGATATGTCCTTGCCGGGCATTGTCAGAGCAAAACTGCTTGAGGCTGACAGTCGCCGCCCGCAGCCTTTGCGGATGGAAAATGCATTCCGTTATTTCAATTCGTCGCCCGAGATTATCCGCCTGACGGTGATGATGTATGTCCGGTATCCTCTGTCGCTGCGGCAGGTCGAGGATCTTCTGTTTGAACGAGGCATCGATATCTGCCACGAGACGGTACGGTTCTGATGGAACCGTTTTGGCCCGATGTTTGCCGTGGAGATCAGAAAACGGCGCGTTCAAA
>CAXAGK010000579.1:0-2442 GCA_963968305.1 uncultured Rickettsiales bacterium
GCCTGCGCGAGATAGATCGCCGGTATAAACCCGCAGAACGCAAAAATGCCGAGTGCCAAGAACGTGTCCTGAAAGCCGCGCGTACTTGCCTGCGCCATAATGACTTCACCCAGATAATTTAGGGCGCCGGGTGTACGGATGGCCTCTGCGACACCGGCTTCCGAAAGCAGTCTGGTAATATGATCCAACAATTCCCCGCTCGCTTGGCTGACAGTGATTTGCGTGGCGGTGAAGGCGTCCATGTGCAGCGGAATGCGCAGCTCGAGGAAGACGACGAGCACATTCGTGCCAATGGCCGCGCCCAGCATACGGATGAAATTGACAACTCCCGATCCTTGATTGACGAGCTCCGGCGGCAACGCCCGCAGCGCTTCCGTGTTCATGACTGGTCGAATGAAGGCGGTGCCGACCCGGATCAGGATTGTGAAGGATACGAAGGTCCAGAACGGCGTATTCACATCGGCCTGTGACATCAGGACAAATGCCATTCCGAACGAGAACAGCCCGAAATAGATCAAATAGCTGGTCGGGAATAAATCGGTCAGACGGCCCGATAGCGGAAACAGGATGAGCAGCGATAGGCCGCCCGGAATCATCATCATGCCGGCTCGAAGCGGTGTGTAATGTTGAATTTCTTGGACGAATAGCGGGATCATGAATGTCGAGGATAAGAACGCGCATCCGGCAAAGAAGGAAATTACGGCGGCGGCGCTAAAGCGGGGGACCAGGAACAGCTTCATGTTGACGAGCGGGTGCGAGCCATAGATTTGTCGGAAAATAAAGGCAATGGCAGTGACGATTCCGATAGTGAAGCCTGCGATAATGATATTTGAAACCCAACCGAGCCGTTGGCCAAAACTGAAGGACAGCAACAGACAGGCGAGGCTGGTCCACATTAGCAGCAAGCCGGTGAAGTCGAACTTTGGCAGTTTCTTCGGCAATTCCTTGCTCGGCATAAACAGGATGCCGAGAACGCAGGCGACGATGGCGGTCGGCAGTTGTAGTAAAAAAATGTAGTGCCAATTGAAGTATTCGAGCGCGAGGCCGCCCATCGTCGGTCCCATGATTGGCGCTAGCACCATGCCCATGCTGAACAGGCCCATGGACATACCCTTAGACCGCGACGGCCAGACCGAGAATGTGACCGCCATGGCAAGGGGTTGTACGACGCCTGCGGCCGTCCCCTGGAAGACGCGGCCGAACGAGAGCAACGCGGTATTGGTGGCGAGACCGCTCATCGCGGAGCCCAATATGAAGATCAAAAGTGCGCCGATAAAGGCGGTCCGTTGGCCGAAGTTCTGAATTACCCAGGCGGACAGCAGCATGCCGCCGGTCATCGCGCCGAAATATCCGGTTGAGAGCAGTTGCGCCTGATCGCGGCCGATGCCGAATGCGCCCATAATATCAGGGAACGCGACGTTAACCGTCGAGCTGGCGAGAATGACCGTCATGCCGCCGATGACCGACGTGATCGTCGCAAACCATTTGTAAGCGGGTCCGTATCGGGCGAATAGGTCGTCTATGCTTTCATTATACAAGGCAGTAACTATCTGGACCTTTGGCGGGCGCTCGCAATGCTATCGCGGCAATTTGTCATGCTGACGGATAACCGCCTGAGGAGTCTTTTGTCTCCGTCCCGACCAATGCCGGGTTGAAGACGCAGATCAGTTCGAGTTTCGTTGCCGAGCGCAAGATATGAGCGTCGTGTTGATCGAGGGCGTAGATCGTCCCCGGAGCGATATCGTGAACCTTGCCCGTGGCTTCATCCTCAATGCTGCCGGTGCCGGAGACGCAATAGACGGCTTCGAGATGATGTTGATAACACATTCGGAATTCGAGGCCCGCTTCAATTTCGGTGACGTTCAAGGAAAATCCCATACCGTCCTCTGCCAGTAGCAGGCGGGTACTCTCGCTGGTAGGAGACGAGACACGACGGTGCGATCCCGCCAATTCGCCAAGGTTTTGGACAATCATGCGGTCAGTTTCCCTTTCTGTTTGAGCCGTCCATCGAGCGCCCGGCCGGGCCATGCGCCGGAAATTATCAACTCGCGTGCGACCCGCTTTACGGTTTCCACCAAGGTGATGTGGGGCTCCGATACTGTCGCGTCGCTGCGTTCGAGTAAGGTAAGTGGCCAGCGTAGCGAGGGTTTGAATTTCAATGCGGTCAACTCGCCCCGTTCGACTTCCTCGTGGATCGCGCCCCAGGTCAAGAGTGATGCGCCAACGCCTTCTCTCAGCAAGAGCTTGATGATCGGTTGCCCGTCGACCTCCGCTCGGAGATCCAGGGTGATCCGTTTTGCCGTGACCAATCCGTCGATCAATCGTCGCAGGCTATGCGCACGGCTCGGTAGAATGAGCGGGATATCAGCCAAGTCCTTGATCCGAGCACACGGGCCCTTCAGAGAAAGGTCGCGGCCGACCAGGAATAATTCCTCGTCGACC
>CAXAGK010000580.1:0-2428 GCA_963968305.1 uncultured Rickettsiales bacterium
CACGATACACCCCAACACCCGCTCGACACCGAGCCCGCTCCACGCCTTACCACCTGGATCGACCGCATCTAGATGGCGTTTTCCGCCATCGTTCGGAATTCCATGAAAGTACCAAAACGGAATGCCATTGATCATCGGAACGACGATGGTATCGGGTCCCAATAAGGGTGTGATTTGATCGATGGCACCGGGAATCGCATGTGCTTTGGCGCCAATCAGGACGACGTCTTGCGGCCCCAGTGATACAGTATCGTCGGTTGCCACAAGATCATGATGGGATTCGTAATCGAGATCGATGAGCTTGAGGCCGTTTTGCCGATACGCCGCAAGACGCTCGCCACGCGCGACGAGGGTTGGTGCATGACCTGACCGTGCCAGCCGGCCAGCCACAAAACCAGCGACTGCACCGACACCAAATATTGCAATTTTCATTCGTCGTATGGACCGCTAGTGCGACAAGATTTGGCTGAGGAAAAGTTTCGTGCGATCCGATTGTGGATTGCCAAAAAATTCTTCCGGCTCATTCTGCTCCACGACTTGGCCGTCATCCATGAAGATCACCCGGTGCGCAACTTGACGGGCAAAGCCCATCTCGTGGGTCACCACCAACATCGTCATGCCCGTCTCCGCGAGATCGACCATCACGTCGAGCACCTCCTTGATCATTTCCGGATCGAGGGCTGACGTGGGCTCATCGAATAACATGATCTTCGGTCGCATACAGAGCGAGCGCGCGATGGCGACACGCTGTTGCTGACCGCCCGATAATTGCCCCGGAAACTTTAGGGCCTGCTCCGGAATTTTAACCCGCGTGAGATATTCCATCGCGATTTCTTCAGCTTCGGCCTTTGGTGTCTTACGAACCCAAATCGGCGCCAAGGTGCAATTCTCCAAGACTGTCAGATGCGGAAACAGATTGAAGTGCTGGAACACCATACCGACTTCCCGGCGCACGCTATCGATTTGCTTAAGATCATCCGTCAACTCTATCTCATCAACAATAATCGATCCCTTCTGGTGCTCTTCCAGCCGGTTAATGCAACGAATCAACGTCGATTTACCAGAGCCAGAGGGCCCGCAAATGACGATCCGCTCGCCGCGATAAACCGTCAGGTCGATATCGCGCAGCACGTGGAACTGACCAAACCATTTGTTCATACCGTTGATTTGGATGACCGGTTCATCCGAGAGTTCAGAGACGCTCGGCGGGCGTACTTCGCTGGTGTTTTCACTCATGTGATTTCTCCTCGCTCAACGGTGACCGGTATCGAGCTTCCGCTCGAGCCAAAGGCTGTATCGCGACATGCTGAAACAGAACACGAAATATATGACGGCAACAAAGGCATAAGCTTCGTGTTCGAGGCCAAGCCATTTAGCATCGGTCACCGACGACTTGGCGACGAGTAACAGATCGAAGAGTCCGATGATTGAAACCAGCGACGTATCTTTAAAAAGTCCAATGAAAGTATTGACGATGCCGGGAATGACGATCTTCAGCGCCTGCGGCAAAATGATCAGCCGCATACTTTGCCAATAATTCAGACCAAGTGCCTGTGCAGCCTCGTTCTGCCCTTTCGGTATGGCCTGCAACCCGCCGCGAACGACTTCCGCCATATAGGCGGACGAGAACATCGTGAACCCGATCAAAGCGCGCATCAGCTCATTAAAGCTCACGCCTTCCGGTGCGAAGAGCGGCAACATGAATGACGCCATAAACAGGACCGTAATTAAGGGCACTGCCCGCCACAATTCGATGAAGGCGATACAAATCGTCCTGATGACCGGCATTTCCGAGCGCCGCCCGAGCGCCAACAGAATGCCGAGCGGTAGAGAGAACAAGATCGCGACCGATGCCAACACCAAGGTCAACATCAATCCGCCCCATTGATTTGTTGGGACAATCGGCAATCCGAAGGCACCGTACATCAGCACATAGCCTATGATCGGGAAGATCGCGACGATAAAGACTGCGGCGAACGCTCTACCAGGAACCCGGTCCGACAAGATCGGAAGCAAATTCAGGCAGAACAAAACAAAGGTTAGATTTACCCGCCAACGCTCCGCTTCCGGATAGAAACCGTAGATGAACTGTCCAAACCTATTGGGAATAATGGCCCAACATGCCCCTTCGATTCCCTTACAATCCTGATTACTATCTCCGGTCCAAACCGACGTTAGAAACACCCAATCGATCAACGGTGGCAAAACCGTATATAGGAGATAGAAACTCAGAATGGTTAAAACGGCGTTCAACGGAGAGGAAAAAAGGTTCTGGCGCAGCCATCCTATAATGCCGGATGTTGAAAGCGGTGGCGGCGCTTGCGGAATGTTTTCTTCACGAACGAACACACGATTAGGAATGTTTGTTGTATCGCTCATGGCATCACCTCTCCACCAGCGAGATTTGTCTGTTATACCAGTTCATATA
>CAXAGK010000581.1:0-2404 GCA_963968305.1 uncultured Rickettsiales bacterium
GTCGCCGGGAAAGCACTCTCCGGGATGTCGACATTCAGAAATTCACAAAGCGGCCCCCACCCCTCCGCCACATCATATGTCAGCAATCGGTCACTCGAGATTTCATTTTGCACGTCCTCGATATGACGGTTGAAGGCAGCAATGAGATAATCCCGGTCGCCCAAGCGCTCTTCGAAGGTCCGCCGCGCGATGATTTCGTAAGTCATTTCACGCCGATCACGTAGAATACCGGATGGCATATCGGACACACCTTGTAAGGTCGGGAAGATCGTCGCTTGGATACTTTTCAGCCAAGACTCTGCTGAGCGGATGGATAACAAGACCTTGGCGTCGGGATAGAACGCGGTCAATTCCCGCCAGTAGTATGTCGCGGGCCAATCAACGCACGCCTCGTATCCGGCAAACAGCGCGTCCCAATCGGTCCGGCCCGTCTTCATCGCTTCTTGCCAATAGTCCAGATGATCTAAATTCTCGTGCAATTCGATCATGTGATAGCACGGCCCGAATCCCAACTGCTCCAAAGCGGCCTTCAATGATTTCGTTCCGGTCCGCCCAAATCCTGCGCCGACGACTTTCAGAGTCATGACATCTACTCCGCAGCGGCGGCCATTTCCCGTGGCACGGCGGAAATAATGACCACGGCCTGGGCCAGCGGGAAATCGTCGGTAATCGTCAGGTCGATCTGCGCCACCATGCCGTCGGGCACCAATGTGTCGAGCCTTTCCTTAGCACCGCCGGTCAGTGACATCGTGGGTTTGCCCGACTTCAGGTTTACGACGCCCAGATCGCGCCAAAAGACGCCACGCCGGAATCCGGTACCCAGCGCCTTCGAGCAAGCTTCCTTCGCGGCAAAACGCTTTGCATAGCTGGCGGCCCGGTTGGTCCGGCGCTCGGATTTCCGTCGTTCCATTTCCGTAAATATCCGATCCACAAACCGCTCGGGAAACCGCTCGAGCGTTTTCTCTATGCGCCGAATGTCGATGAGATCGCTGCCGATGCCGAGAATCATCAGGCGGATTGCTCGCCTTGCACGTCGGCGCGGGCGCGATCCATCAGCGACCGCATGCGTTTAATCGTACTGTCGAGACCACCAAAAATAGCCTCTCCAATCATGAAATGCCCAATGTTCAGTTCAACAATTGTTGGAATTTTGGCGATCGGTGCAACCGTATCAAACGAAAGTCCGTGCCCCGCATGACATTCGAGACCGATGGCCTCCGCATGCGCCGCCGCCTCTTTAACCCGTTCTAACTCCGCGTCTCGAGCTGCGCCCCCTTCGACTTCGCAATAGGTACCGGTATGCAGTTCGACCAATGGCGCGCCCAGCGATACGGCGGCGTCGAGCTGTGCTTTATCCGGATCGATAAAAAGAGACACCCGAATGCCGGCATCCAAGAGATCGCGCACAAAGGGCCGCAAGTGATTATGGCCGCGGACCGCATCCAGACCGCCTTCGGTCGTCAGCTCCTCGCGCTTTTCCGGCACGATGCAGGCCGCATGCGGTTTGTGGCGTAACGCTATTTCCACCATTTCCCGTGTCGCTGCCATTTCGAAGTTGAGTGGAAGTTCAAGGTCCGAAGACAGACGGTCAATATCGTCGTCCGATATGTGACGACGATCTTCGCGTAGATGTGCGGTAATGCCGTCGGCACCGGCCTTAGCCGCGAGGAGGGCCGCCCTCACCGGGTCCGGATGCGCAATGCCGCGCGCATTACGGATCGTCGCCACGTGATCGATATTAACGCCTAACCTCAGATACCGTTTCGTTTGCATGAACCTGATCTCCACAATATTGCGAGTAATCGCAATTTTAGCCCCGTTGGCGTTCGACCGCGTGAATGACTGAACTCGCCCGCAAGGCAGCAATGATATTCGTCAGCTGCTTCACATCGAGGACTTCGATGTCGACCAACAATTCAAAGAAATCCGCCGAGCGGTTCGTGACTTTCAAATTGGATATATTACCGCCGTCCCGGCCGATCACCGTCGACAATGTCCCGAGGCTCCCCGGCGTATTGGAAAGGATTGTGTGAATGCGGGCCGTATGTTCGAACCCGTTCGTTCGTTCCTGCTCCCAAGCCACATCGAGCCACCGTTCCGGCGCTTCCTGAAAGGCTTCCAAGGTTTCGCAATCGATGGTGTGGATGGTCACCCCTTTGCCCGTTGTAACGATCCCGACGATCCGGTCACCCGGCAACGGGTGGCAACATCCGGCGAAATGCACCGCCATGCCCGGGATGAGCCCCTTGATCGGAATGGCATGCGATTTCTTTTTAGATTTGGGTCGGACCTCATCAATGGAGACAACATTCTTTTGACCGTCGCGGCCCTTGGCGCCCGGATAGATGGCTTCCAAAATTTCGCGGCCGGTCAACACCCCTTCACCGACCGAGGCATAAAGTTC
>CAXAGK010000582.1:0-2377 GCA_963968305.1 uncultured Rickettsiales bacterium
TCAGCAATGTGGAACTGGCGGAAGCGTCGGGCATCTCGGCCTCGCCGTGTTGGCGGCGGGTGCGGGAATTGGAACGTACCGGTGTGATTTTGCGCTATGTGACGCTGGTTGACCCGGCGGCGGTCGGTATGACCTTGAGCGTCTTCATACAGGTGTCTCTCGAGAAACAGGTCGAATCCGCGCTTGAGGATTTCGAGCGCGAAATCCTGGATCGGCCCGAGGTGATGGAATGCTATCTTATGACCGGCGACGCGGACTATTTATTACGGGTCGTCGTGGCTGATTTAGGAGCCTACGAGCGGTTCTTGATGGATCATCTCACCCGTATCCCGGTGGTTGCAAATATTCGTTCAAGCTTCGCCTTGAAGCAGGTGAAGTACCGCACGGCGCTGCCGGTCGGCATGTCGGAATCGCCTTGAGCTTGTGCAAAATCCTTGCTTTTGGCACGACTCGGGCTAATCTCTCGCTCAACCGAGAGGCGGCAGGGGTCGTCTCAAGCATGATGTTGGAGATTACGTGGCTAAAGAAGAACCCATTGAATTCAATGGCACGGTGACCGAAGTGTTGCCGAACGCCATGTTCCGCGTGGAACTCGAGAACGGACACCAACTCCTCGCCCATACTTCCGGGAAGATGCGCAAGCACCGCATTCGTATCCTGCAGGGCGATAAGGTAACGATCGAGATGACGCCCTACGATATGTCCAAAGGTCGTATCTCTTACCGCTTCAAGTAAGCGCTTTCGATTGAATACCGGTTAGTCGTCGGCCTAATTTTCGGCCGGGCGATAACGTGCGACCCCCATCTTCACCAACCAGACGAGCGTCTGCGTGAGCCTGTCCCGGGACGCGTCCGGCCATTGCGCCAAGATGTCCCCAACCTGATGCGTTCTTTGCAGAACGTTCAGTAGCTTCGGCAGGTCTTCCAATTTGATCAAGTGAACCGGCAAGAACATATTCATGCGATGTCGTAGGCGCTGGGCCAATTCTCCGGCGGCGCCGTCGCTCAATTCCAAACGGTCGTCGGCGGCGAGTGTCTGTGACGGGAAACTCCGAAACACCGAGAACGGATCGAGTTCGCGCGGGCCGGTGATGGCATTTTGGACGGCGGATGGTGACGGCGCGTCGGCATTGCGTCGTTGGTCAAGCTCGTTCCATAACGCTTCATAGGCAGGGATGACCACCGACCAATCAAAAGTTTCGCGGGCGCGTTTCTTGGCGGCTATCCCGATTTTCCGACGCAGGTTCGGGTTGGAAATTAAGCGGCGCAAAGCTTCCGTCGTTGCATCGATATCGACCGCAACGGACTGGCTGACCCCGGCCAGATACTCTCCATAGACGTCTTCCCCGATCACGTAACGGCGCACCAATTCGACGCCCGTGCCGGGGGCGGGGGCTAGTGTCGGGATCAGGTATCCGTCCGTGCCGTCGCGGACCGTATCGCGGTAGCCGTCCCAGTCGCTGACGATGGCGGGTAGCCCACTCGCCATGGCTTCGATGGGCGTGAGACCAAAACTCTCCTGCACATTGTCGACCAGCGAGACGAAGACGTCCGCGCCCGCCCAGACCGCGTCCGGGAACCTTGGGGCGTCATTTTCGATGAAATGCACCTTCGCCGATTGGCAAATACTTGCCGCCAGATTGGCGTAATCATCGCGAAATGATTCGGCCGTGAAATACCCGAAGAAAACCAGATGTACGTCCCCGTTGGCACCTGTGGCCTGGCGTTCCTTCGCCACCCGTTCCGCCGCGAGGATTAAAGGCAAGGGGTGCGCCTTATTGTGATAGGAGAGCCGCCCGTAGAACAGGATGACAGTGTCTTCTTCCGCCGCACCGATATGTCGACGTTGGGCGGCGCGCTTTTCATCGTCGACGGCGGTGTCAAATCTATCGGTGTCAATGCCCAACGGGATGACCGGCAACTGCATGGGTGGCAGGGTGGTCCCTTGCCCCGCTGCGTCCCAGAGCGACTCGACGACCGAGCGGATGGCGCGTGAGGGACAAATGATCGCGTCCCAGCTTTGCAGTGGTTGCGCGATGGCGGTAGCGACGGTGCCCATCACCTGTAAAGACGACATGGTGTGGCTGAGCCCGCAGATGCTGTAGCCGTCGTTGCCGGAAATGCTTCGATTGGCGATCAGGCGGTTGATATTGGGATCGGGTCGGAACAGGACCGAAGCGTCGGCGATACCGCTGTCGCCATCCGCCGGGATGAACGAACAGCAGCCCGGATCGCCGCCGATCTCTTCCAGCCGATCACGAAAGGCCTCGAAATCATCTCGGTCGCTCGTACGGCAGTAGAAAGTTTCATAGCTGCCGTGGCGCACATAGGCGTCGAGTAAGGTGCGCACCGCTACGTCGATACCGACAATCCGTCCG
>CAXAGK010000583.1:0-2370 GCA_963968305.1 uncultured Rickettsiales bacterium
CCAGACCGCTATAGCTGCGAGGGGGGCGGTGCGGCGGGCCGATAGAGAGGTAGACACGTTTCCCCGAACGCAAGATTTCATCCGCGATCTGTACCCCCGAAGACCCGGCCCCCACCACCAACACCGCCTCTTCTGGCACCTGGCCGGGATTGCGGTAGGCGTTGGAATGGATCTGCGTGATCTCCGTATCGTCCGACGCAATGGCCGGTAGGATGGGTTGCTGGAAGGGTCCGGTGGCGGCCACAACGTGGTTGGCCTCAATCACGCCGTCCGACGTTTCGACACAAAAACCAGGCCGGCCGACATTCCTTTGCACCTCCATCACCTCTACACCGCAGCGAATGGGAGCGGCGATTTTTTCCGCGTAGGCGACGAAGTAGTCGGCAACGGCCTCCTTATCGGGAAAGCCGTTAGGATCGGTATCGGGAAACTTCATGCCCGGAAACCTGTCGTGCCAGGCGGGACCATTGGCAACCAAAGAGTCCCATCTTTCCGAGCGCCAGCGTTCGGCAATTCTGTGCCGCTCCAGAACCAGGTGAGGCACACCGCAGTCGCTTAAATGCTCGCTCATCGCCAGACCGGCTTGGCCGCCACCGACGACAAGCGTTTCAATTTTTTCAATTGGCATTTTAAGGTCCCTTACCCGCATTCGAACGGACTCATAGAATCCGAATGATACCGTAGGGAAGTCAGTGGATTACTAAAAATATTGTTTCGATAAGCATTGCTTAGGTTTCCCCTAATCAATGCGCACTCATCTACGGGACAGAAATTGCGGGCGGTATTCGTGCCGTCATGTCCCGGCAATGCTCTTCGAAGGCGCTGAGGACGGCGGAATTATATTCAGTTTGCATACGTGCTAATCCGAGGACCATCGGCCGCATGTCGCCCTTTAGGGGCACGTAGCGTAGAAGCTTCCCATCCGGTGCGCGTTCGTTCAAGGACGGGATGTTCAGAAGCCCATACCCTAACCCGTTCGCGACCATGCTTCGAAGCGTCATGATATGCGGTGTTCTCTCGACGACGTTCGGGCGCAGGCCTCGTGTCAGAAAAAGGGAGAGGAAATATTCGGTGCTCATCGGCAGGTCCAAGAGCATCAGCGGTTCCGTTTCAAGCATTTCAGCGGTCACGAAGGGCTTGGACGCGAACGGGTGATCCGGCGCAAACAAGGCATATGGCGGCATCGTCTTTAGAGGTTCGAACGCGATATCGTTTGGAATTTCCAGGTCATATGTGAGTGCGACATCTATTTCCGCACGGTGTAATCTGTTCAGTAAATCGGCTTGATTCGCCTCCACTTGCCGAAAATCCACATTGGGATAGAGCCGCTCGAACTCGCTTCTAAACTCCGGCAAGATCGACGGCGAGATCGTCACCAGACATCCAACCGTGATCGGGCCCCGCACGGTCTCGGCGATGTCATTTGCGATATCGTGGAGCGAATCCGCTTCGGCCAAGAGCCGTTTTGCCTGATTATAAAATTGGCGACCGCCGGGGGTTAAAGATAATCCGCGCGCGTGTTGGCGAACGAAAAGCTGGATATCGAATTCTTTCTCCAATTGCGATATCGCCGCTGAGATCGAAGGCGATGAGATGTTTATATCCTCGGAAGCCGCCACAATGCTTCCGGCTTTGCCAACGGCGATGAAATACTCCAACTGTCGGAACGTAAAGCGTACGGGCATAGTGCCAGAGTGGCTTAAGGTATTCGTTTGTTCAACAACCTCTCTCCTTCCAAATTCTTTTTGCTGTGTAAAAGGGCTCGGTACCCGTCTGTGCAAATTGCGAATACGGTGCGACGATGTGGGTCAGCAGCGACGCATCAAGACTCGAATAAGGAAAACATATCGTGGAACATAAGCGAATTCGCCCTTTCAACACCAAGGACACCTACCCGGAGCAAAACCTTGATAACGACCTATGCCAGGCGGTTGTCGCGCGGGGCGCGACCGTATTTTTGCGAGGCCAATGCCCCCAAAGTTTGGATGATGGTGAAAATCTCGACAGTCACGATCCCGTCGAGCAAACCCACAAAGTCATGCAGAACATCCGGCAACTGATCGAGGAAGCTGGCGGGCAAATGGAACATCTGGTCAAGGTCGTCGTCTATATCACCGATATCCGGCATCGCGAAATGGTCTACCGAACCATGGGCGAGTATATCAAAGGTGTGTTTCCGGTTTCCACCGGCTTGGTCGTGCAGGCGTTGGCGCGGCCGGAATGGCTTGTTGAAATCGACGCAACCGCCGTCATTCCGGATAATTGATAGGAACGTATCATGACATTCTCCATCGTCGCCCGTTGCGAGAAGACGGGCATGTTCGGCCTCGCGGTCTCTTCTTCCTCTCCAGCTGTCGCGGCGCGTTGCGC
>CAXAGK010000584.1:0-2349 GCA_963968305.1 uncultured Rickettsiales bacterium
GTCCGTGCAAGACACACCGCAACCGGACACATGTGCCGAGGGCTATCACGTAACGGTAAAAGAATGCCTATTCGAGACCGTGATGTGGGATCTTGCACGCAACAGTCTCGATGACACCGATATAGAAGCCTATGTCACAATGTTCCCGAACGGGCGCTATCTATTGCAGGCCAAAGATCGGCTTTCCGGATTGCTGCCGGGATACGGTGTGATTGCCCAAGCCACCTCGGGCTCTTAAGGCAGATCAGGCTTCCTCGATTACTTTCTCTTCTGATAGCCAGACGGGTGAGTTCGCCATGTCGATGAAGCGCTTTTCGTCCTCAATGAGTTCACGCCCGGCGATCTTCCCCACGTCCGACGATAACGATCGCTCGAAACTCTCCATATCGTCGTACCAGACCTCCGCAGTCCCTTCATAAGGTTCGGGCCCGTTGCGACTTCCCTCAATCCGCGCCGCCGTCTCCCCACTGATCGTATGGGCTTGCACATAACGCCGATAACCCAGCGCCGCTTTGTGGCGGATCATGATTTCCCGGTGAGGACCGATCCAATGCGCTTGAAACTCCTCGCGTGAGAGTTGCGGCAATCGGCGCAAACAGAATGTAAGCTTGATCATGACGAACTCCTCACGCGCTATCCTCGCCGTGACACCAATCCGGAACGCCCTTCCCGATATCGATATAGCGACGGCGAAGGGCCAGCGAAGCCTTTCGCTGATCGCTGCGGTAATCCCAATAGCTCACCGGGTCACATAAATTATCCTGATAGATCACTTGGGTGATATCGCCGTCATTGTCGCAAAATGGAAACCCGACGGATTCGCTCACCTGGACCAAGCCGGACTCCCGCGCGCCCTCGATATAGACCAGCATGCCGCACGGATGTTCGACGATATGGGACAGCACCCGCCTAACCTTATCCTTACGATCGGATTGGACGACATCGAGATAGTTCTTGCCCGTAATATCGAAGCCGTAACGGTCGGCAAGTTCCCCACCTGACAAGCGAACGATTATATTATCGGGATCGCGGAACTCATGTATCTCGAAAGTCGACAGAATGTTCGAAACGTCACACGGATCGAAGGACGACCGCATCGGCACCAACCCGACCTTTGGCAGGGACGACCAATAATCCGCAAATAATTTCGCGTTCTCGTTCTCGAAACATATATCTGGGAAGGCGTCGGATTTATACATATACCGTGGATTCTATCCGTCTTATTTTGTAATTGAAAAGCAAGAATCAGCAAACAACCATCAAGAGTACCCCTACATTGGTTATTTTTGATTGCGATGGCGTGCTCGTTGATAGCGAACCAATTTCGAATCGCGTTTTAGCCAATGATATTTCCGCCGCCGGATGGCTGATGACGACGGCCAAGTCCATCGCGCGGTTCAAGGGCGGTCGCTTAATCGAGGTCTAACGCGAGGTCGAGAAGCACCTTGGGGTCGAGCTCAGCGACACTTGGCTAGCGGAGCATTACGAGCGCATGTTCGATGCTTTCCGTGAAGAAATCACTGCAATTCTCGGCGTGCTCGACGTACTCGACACTTTGAAAGCACAAAACATTCCGTTCTGCGTGGCGAGCCAGGGACCTGTCTGTAAGATGCAAATCACACTCGGCGCCACGGGTATTTGGCCGCTGGTCGAGAGGCATGTCTATTTGGTGGATATGGTAGAACGGCCCAAGCCCCCGCCGGTCCTGTTCCTCCACGCGGCCCGCTCAGAAGGGTTCGAGCCCGCACATTGCGTCGTCGTCGAAGACAGCGCTACTGGCATTTGCGCCGCGTGCGCCGCCGAAATGCGGGTCGTCGGTTTGGCATCGCCCGGCGATGTTGCGCTAAGCGATGCCGGGGCCCATATAATCATCAATCAAATGAGCGAATTGACGAAATACCTCGATTGATTTCGCCCCTCCCCATAGAGGACGAGGACAACATGCAACGATCTTTGCGCTTGATATCGACACTCGTACTCGTCGCCGTCACCGGGAGTGTGGCCCTGGCGGCAAGCAACTCAACGCCGTAAGGCGGCGACCAAGGCCGCACCATCAAGGCTCTCTCGCCAAAAGACATCGGAGACTTGGCGGCCGGTCGTGGTTGGGGCTTCGCCAAACCGGCGGAGCTTAACGGCTTTCCCGGCCCCGCCCATCTCTCGGCTTGACCGCGTCTCAAACAGACCGAATCCAAACCCTGTTTGCCTTTATGAACGCCGAAGCCCGCGGGGACGGTCACCCCGGCCATGCTGGAAGGTTTGATCGCCAAATCGGCATGACTGCGGGGACAGCTCCACCTCGTCCATTTGAAGACGCATCTTGCCACACTGCCCTTGCTCACCCACCATCAA
>CAXAGK010000585.1:0-2339 GCA_963968305.1 uncultured Rickettsiales bacterium
CATGCAAGGCGGTGCTGTCGCCCATGTCGCTGCGAAGCCCCGGATTGAGCGCATTTATATTGAGACCGCTTGGACTCCTACCCGGCCACCGGCCCTTGGGCGCCCAGCCGACACCGGGAGGCGTCTTGTCACTGATCGCGATCCGCATGGAAAGTTCTCCCGCTTCGTTCCATACCCGCGCGGTTGCGCCGTTGGCTAAATTGCGGGAATGTGCGTCATCCGGATGGAGGGTCAGTGTCTCATGCTCGATGCGCTCGAAGATGCGAGGTTCGTTGTCGTAGGAGGAATTCATGTGCCATTCGTCCGCGGGCGTCAGCAACCGCAGATTCCCCGCCGCCGGTCGCGCCAAAGGGTCCGGCAAGGGTGTTCGCGGATGTCCGTCCGCTTCTGCCGCCGCGCTTGCGATCTCGATCTTCCCAGATGGTGTCGGATAGGCGTGATCCTGCCATAGGATCACCGGGTCTAAGGAGGGATAGAAATTTCCAGCTACTTTCAATTCATCAAAACTCAGATCGTGCGCCGTCAAGAGGTGCGCCAGGATCGACGCGTCGTCCTCAAAAAGCGCGGGTTCAGTCAGTCCCATAGCTTTGGACAAGCGGCGGAAAATATCCTGGTTCGGTAGCGCTTCGCCGATGGGCTCAGCCGATTTGGATTGCGGGCCCAGGGTGAGATGAAAATAAGAGCCGACGAGATCATCGAATTCCAGGAAGCTTGCCGCTGGAAGCACATAATCCGCATAGCGCGCGCTGTCGGTCATGAAAAGCTCGGCGACGATTGTGAAGAGTTCTTCTGATTCCAACGCCTTGAGTAGCCGCTTTTGATCCGGGTTCGAGGCCGCGATATTAATGTTCCAAAGGATCAACGCCTTGTCGTTCGGCGCCGCTTCGAGATGTGCGCAGAGATCCATGTGGCTGACGGGAGTGGTGTCCCCTTGGCGCAAGCTCTCCTGGCCAACATAGCCCATGTCGAGGCTCCGTGTCGTGCCTTTGCCGTTGAGGAAACAGATGCCAGTACCGGGCTTACCGATATTGCCGGTGACCGCCGGCAGCATCGTGACCGCACGAAAAGCATTCCCACCTGTGGGCGCCCGGCACAGAGCTTGGCCGAGGAAGATCATCGATGGTCCGCCACCATAGGCTTCCGCCACCGCCAGAATATCCGCCTCGGACAGTCCGGTCGCCTCGCCGGCACGTGCCGGCGGCCAAGCGTCGATTAGCGGTTCCAGCTCTGCGAATCCGGTCGTGTGGGCATCAATAAAACCCCGGTCCAACTTACCCATCGCCTTGAGCGCATGCATCATGCCGAAGGCCAAGGCGGAATCCGTGCCAGGGAAGGGGCGCAGGTGAATATCGGCGCGCTCCGCGGTCGGAGTGCGGATCGGATCGATGACGATTAATGTGCCGGGGAATTCCGCCAACCAATGTTTGTCCACATGCGGGCCGCTGGCCGACGGATTGCCGCCCCAGACAATTAGGCATTGGGACTCTGTTGCGGTGCGCGGATCGAACCCGGTAGCGCTGTTCCCCAACACATAGCTGAGGGCGACATGGCCAGAGAGATTGCAGATCGAATCCGGTTCGATCTCCGTCGCACCGATATGATTGAAGAAGCGTAGCGGAAATTGATTGGCGATGACCGAACAGGTCCCGGTGTAGTGCGCGGTCAAAATATCTTTCGCGCGATCCTTGGCGATCAATCCGTTGAGCCGCGCGGCGATGTCGGACAACGCTTCATCCCAGGATATTTCCTCAAACGTACCCGAGCCTTTCGGTCCCGTGCGTCTCAGTGGCTTCTGCAGCCGAGCCTTCGGATCACGCCACACACCATTATAGGCGAGAGTACATTTACCGCAGAGCGATCCCCTATTCGCCGGGTGATCCGGGTCGCCGGTCACCCGATCAATGGCGCCATCTTTCACGACAACACGAATACCGCAGCTGTCATAACAATCGCGCGGGCAGGTGGTCAGAATTGAGGTTTCGGTCATGGTTTGGAGTGCTCCGAATTCAACGGCGGTGAAGTCAGCCTATCGATAATACAACCGCATCGAGGCCTGGAAGAGCCAATAAGGTGTAATGGCCTTGGTCCAATACGAGTTTTCGACCTATCTTCCCATCAGCTATTCACGCGTCTTGCGACGCTGAGCCTCTAATTCTAAGGAACGACCACTATGAAATTGATTTGCTCCGGCAATTCCCCTTACGCCCGTCGGCCTCGCATGGCCATCCGCGAAGCCAGTTTGACGGACAAGATTGAAGAAGTCGACGTCTCTCCGATGCCCGACAATATGGACATGATCCTGGGCTTCGGGCCGGGAGCAAAGGTGCCGGGATTGGTAA
>CAXAGK010000586.1:0-2329 GCA_963968305.1 uncultured Rickettsiales bacterium
GCGGATAGCCATGATAGGCACCGGCTATGTGGGTTTAGTCTCGGGTGCTTGTTTTTCGGAATTTGGAATAGACGTCAACTGCGTCGACATAGATGCGGAAAAGGTCGCACGCCTGGACGACGGCATCATGCCGATCTACGAGCCGGGGCTGGAAGCACTCGTCGCCAGCAATGTGAGCTCCGGGCGCCTGTCGTTTACGACTGACTTAGCGGCAGCGGTATCATCGTCGGACGCGGTCTTTATCGCAGTTGGAACACCAAGCCGCCGCGGTGACGGGCACGCGGATTTGAGCTACGTTCACGGAGCGGCGGCACAAATTGCGGAAGCCTTGGACGGTTATACCGTGGTGGTAACGAAGTCCACGGTACCGGTCGGCACCGGCAATGACGTCGAGCGCATCATTCGCGAGACACGGCCGGATGCGGAATACGATGTGGTCTCGAACCCGGAATTCTTGCGTGAAGGGTCGGCGATTGAGGATTTCATGCGGCCCGACCGTGTTGTCATCGGTACGGATAGCGAGGACGCCCAAGTCTTGATGCGCGCGCTCTACCGCCCGCTCTCTTTGATCGAGACACCAATTCTGTTCACCAATCGCGAAACCGCAGAGCTTATTAAGTACGCCACGAACGCCTTCCTGGCGACCAAGATTAGTTTCATAAACGAGTTAGCGGATTTGTGCGAGGTCGTTGGCGCCGATGTTCGCGATGTCTCGCGCGGTATGGGGGCCGACGGGCGCATCGGCTCGAAGTTCCTGCATCCGGGGCCAGGATATGGCGGTTCTTGTTTCCCTAAGGACACCTTGGCCCTGGTGCGTACGGCACAGGAGGCCGGCGCGCCGATCCGCATTGTGGAAGCTGTTGTCGATATCAATACCGAACGCAAGAAATCGATGGCTAAGCGTGTTCTGACCGCCTGCGGCGGCAGTGTCAAAGGAAAGTCGATCGCCGTATTGGGTCTGACATTCAAACCGAATACGGACGATATGCGGGAGAGCCCGAGCCTCGACATCGTACCGGCCTTGCAAGCCGCGGGAGCGAATGTTCGCGCTTTCGACCCGGCGGGCATGGAAGAGGCGAAGAAGTTTCTGGATGATGTCACTTGGTGCACTGACGCATACGACGCGCTTAATGGGACCGACGCGGTGGTCATCGTGACCGAATGGAACGAATTCCGCTCGCTCGATTTTGACCGCATGAAAGAAACAATGAAATCTCCGATTCTCGTTGATTTGCGGAATATCTACGACGCGGAGCATGTGGTGTCCTCCGGCATCGTCTATAGTTGCGTGGGGCGTCCCAATACGGCCGCGGCTAAATAGGCGCTACAAATGAGTGGACATGACCTAAATCCGACATTACTGCGCAAGTACGACATCCGCGGCGTTGTTGGCGATAATCTTAGCGAAGAGGATGCAAGAGCGATCGGGCGAACATTCGGGTCGATCGTAGCCGAAGAAGGCGGAAGTTTCGTTTGTGTCGGCCGAGATGGGCGGTTGAGCTCCCCGGGCATGGCGGCAGCCCTAATCGATGGGTTTAGGCAGTCCGGTATCAGGGTCGTTGATATCGGTCTCGCGGCGACGCCGATGCTGTATTTCGCCTCGAAAATGCTGAATGCCGGCGGCGCTATTATGGTAACGGGGTCGCATAACCCGCCGAATTACAATGGTTTTAAACTGGTCTTGCACAATGCACCCTTTTGGTCGGAGCAAATTCAAGCGCTCGGGGAGCGTAGCGCCAAGGGCGATTGGTGCGATGGTAAGGGGGCACACCTCACCCTCGATGTACAAGAGGCATATGTGCGGCGCTTGCTGCAGGATTATAAAACCGATCGTGAGCTGAAGGTCGTGTGGGATGTCGGAAATGCATCTGTTGGCCCGGCGGTTGTCGAATTGGCGCGCCGGTTACCGGGCCATCACGTGGTCTTAAATGAGGAAGTGGACGGAACTTTTCCGGCCCATCACCCCGACCCGACGGTGCCTGAGAACCTCACGGATCTTATCGATACGGTAAAGGGCATGGACTACGACTTGGGCGTGGCTTTTGACGGAGATGGCGACCGTATCGGGGCCGTTGACGGCGAAGGCCGGATCGTTTGGGGCGACCAATTACTGGCGATTTACGCTGCCGAACTGCTCTCGCGCCGCCCCGGTGTCGAAGTGATCGCTGACGTGAAGGCAAGCCAAGTCTTGTTCGATGAGATTGAGCGGCTTGGCGGCAAACCGGTGATGTGCGCACCTGGACATTCCGTCATTAAATCTCTGATGGCGGAGAGTGGCGCACCGCTAGCCGGCGAGATGAGCGGCCACGTCTTTTTCGCCGACGGCTAT
>CAXAGK010000587.1:0-2312 GCA_963968305.1 uncultured Rickettsiales bacterium
AATTCACAATTGGTGGCACAAGGCGCTTTTCCATCTCGCCATAGACCAACACGAAGAGACGGTCGTAATTTATGATCGTGAAGTACGTAGGGACCAGAATGCTAATGCAATGGATCTTGTCGACGCATCGGCCCTGTTATGGCGGCTTCACCTCAATTGGCAGGATATGGGTGGTCGCAGGTCGGAAGTCGCCGCTGGCTGGGACGCTTATGCGGATGGGAAACTTTATCCGTTTAACGATTGGCGCTGAAACCACATAGCGCCATCAATATAAACCTTCTTCGTCGGAGCCGGGCGTCCGGTGTTGAGCTGTTACTGGCGGCCTAAGACAATATACCGTTCGAACTTGAGGGGCGTCGGGTTGCGATTGTCCGCCGCCCCTAGTTCAGGACATCCGGTAGTAATTTGTTGACTGCCTCCCATGCCTCGAATTGGACCCAGTGTCCGGCATTGGGGATGACGTGGATGGGCGCGCCCGGATGAATTTCTTCGACGTAGTCGCGGATGCCCGACAGGTCCGGATACAGGGTTGTGTCCTTGTCACCAAAAATGCCGTTCAGGCGGCACGGCAGGTCGCGCAGACTGTCCGCCAGAACCGATGTACGAGCGATGCCGCGCGACCGCAGACGGGCTTTCGCCATGTTGTCCGTCTGAATCGTGAGCGCCAAGTCGTCCGCCGCCGCCGGATCATGCACCATCAGTTTTTGAAGATTGTGCCGGTAGAGGGGGGTTGCTTCCGCCGCTGGTAGGTCCCGTGGCACCTCGACCAATTCGTTCGCGGGTCCTGTGCCGGTCAATCCCAAGACCGGGGAGCCGATTAGTGTCAGGCTGCGGATGCGGCGCGCCTGCGCATGGGCGAGCAAACCGGATAAAACGCCACCGAAGGAAAACGAGATGAGATCGAAGGGCGTGTCGTCCGGTAGGATAAGATCGAGCCCACCCGAGAGTATCTCCGCTAGACTCGCCGCGTCGTAAGGTTTGGGTGGATCGGCGGAATCACCGCAACCCGGCAGGTCGACCGCGATCACCCGAAACAGAGATTCCAGGGCGGGGATCGTCCGCACCCAATGGTTCCAGGCCCCGAACCCACCATGCAGCAACACTAAGGGCGGCCGCTCCGTATTCGCCGCACCCCATTCCCGCCACACGAGATCACCGTCGCCGCAGGGCGAGCGAAGTTCTTGGCAGCGCGCCACTAGAGAATAGAGAATGGCTCTTGGGTTCGTGTTCGTCATTGGAAAGGACCTAATCGGGTAGAAAGGAATTTGCGGCGGCTAAATACCATACCGCTCAACGGTAAGCCAAACCCGGCTCAGGATGCTGCTAGATCACATGGTGTAGTTCATGCCCATACGGCCGCCATCAACGTAAATCGTCTCTCCGGTGATATAGCTTGCCTTATCGCTGGCGAGGAAGGCCACGACATCACCGATTTCGCGCGGCGATCCGATCCGTTTCAAGGGTGTGCGCGACATGACCATTTTCATTGCATCCGGGTTGTCATTGACGCTAGCCATCATGGCGGTGTCGATCGAGCCCGGACCAACCGCGTTGACGCGGATATTGTGGGGCGCCAGCGCCAATGCGGCGGCTTTAGTGAGCTGCATGACGCCGCCCTTGGAAGCGCAATAGGCCGCAATGCTCGGGATAGCCACCTGTGCGTTGATTGAGGACATGTTGACGATAGCGCCTTCGATCCCCTTCGAGACCATGGCCTTGGCCGCACGCTGAATTGCCTGGAAGGTTCCGGTGAGATTGACGTCGATGACCGATTGGAACTGATCGAGCGTAGTCTCCAAGAACGGGGTGGGGAGCGCGATGCCCGCGTTATTCACGAGAATAGAGGCCGCACCGAACTCAGCTTCGATTTGGTCGAACAGCGCGTCGACTTGCTTCGGGTCCCCCATGTCGCAGGTGGTGCCGACCGTGCCGTTCCCCAAGGTCTCCGCTGCTTTGGCCACGCCGTCTGCGTTGATATCGGCCAACACGATGCGGGCACCGGATTCGCAAATCGCCTCGGCACAAGCGTAGCCGATGCCTTGGGCGCCGCCCGTTATGACGGCAATAGGCGTGTCGGTCATAATATCTCTCCCGTTCCCATGGAACTCTTGTGTAAGGTCAATGTTTCTCAATTAACACGGCCATGCGGTGCGGACAGGCGAAAATTAGATAATGTTATATTTAATTCGATAATATTAGAAATATCGTTGTGTTATTTGAAGATACTCTCTATATGTCCAGCATGAACGAAAAAACTGCAGCAGGACGCTTGGAAGCCTTGGGGCATCAGACGCGTCTTTCGATCTACCGGC
>CAXAGK010000588.1:0-2310 GCA_963968305.1 uncultured Rickettsiales bacterium
GGGTTTGCCGTCTTGAGCGATCTTCACTTGGCGCTCTTGAATGAGAATGCCGGGCGCAAGGACGAAGCCTTGGCGATTTATCGCAAGGCGTCCGAGGATATGAAAAAAGTTCCGTTGCGCATGGTGCGCGCTATGGGATCGTTTCTAGAGCGCGAAGGCAAATCGGCGAAAGCGAAGACGCTGTATGAAGGCTATCTCGCGGTTCATCCGGCCAGTCGTCTGATTGATTATGAGCTGAAGCGGTTAGAGACGGGAAAGGTCGCTAGTCCAATTGCCGTTGACGCGGCATCGGGTTTTGCCGAGGGCATGTTTAATTTAGCGTCCGCTCTTTCGATAAATCGCGCGGGCGCAGCGGCTCTCCTATACGCCCGCATCGCGGCGTATTTGAGGCCTGATTTTCCGGTCGCTCAATTGCTGATGGGCGATATCTTTGACATCAGCCGACGCTACGCGGATTCAATTTCGATATATCGAACCATCGCCCTTGATTCGCCCTATAGCTGGCTGGCCCGCCTTAAGATGGCGGAGAATTTGAACAATACCGATCAGCTTGACGAAGCGAAGGCTCTTTTAGAAACCTTGGCAAATGAGCGCCCGAAGGATATTGAACCGCTGCTGCGGCTCGGTAGTTTCTTACGCGTGAGAGAGGAATTCGCTGGCGCTGAGGAAGCCTATAATCGCGCTTTTGCACGGCTCGAAGATCTTAAACCGAGCAACTGGTCAATCTACTATTACCGGGGAATTTCCCGTGAGAGACTAAAAAAGTGGGACGATGCGGAAAAAGATTTCTTAAAAGCACTCGAATTGAATCCTGACCATCCGTATGTGCTGAACTACTTGGGATACTCCTGGGTTGATCAAGGAAAGAACCTCTCCAGGGCGAGGGGAATGATCGAACG
Organism: uncultured Rickettsiales bacterium; assembly: GCA_963968305.1. Taxonomy (GTDB): domain Bacteria; phylum Pseudomonadota; class Alphaproteobacteria; order UBA8366; family UBA8366; genus UBA6544. The sequence continues at coordinate 900 of CAXAGK010000588.1, forward strand.
TGCGGTCGAGCAACGGCGCGACGATGGATATATTGTCGATAGCATGGGGTGGGTTCTCTATCGTCTTGGGGATTATTCCGACGCGGTCCAGCATCTCGAGCGAGCCGTCGAACTCCGTCCTTTGGATCCCATCATAAGCGACCATTTGGGGGATGCTTATTGGCGGGTCGGCCGCAAACATGAGGCCCGGTTTCAGTGGCGTCGCGCTCTTAGTTTAAAACCGGAAAAGGGTGAGGTCATTAAAATCGAGAGCAAAATTCTAAAGGGCATGAAAATTCCGATAAAAACGGATTCCGGCGGATGAACGCGGCCCCCACGGGCTCGATGGCGATTGAGGCACCGGCGAAAATCAACCTCTATCTCCATGTCGTCGGCCGCCGGTCGAACGGTTTTCACGAGCTTGAGTCCCTGATCGCGTTTACCGATGAGTTTGATGTCTTGACGCTTGAGGCATCCGACGAATTGACGCTGGAGATCGATGGGACGTTTGCCGGGCGCCTACCGACTTCGGACGATAATTTGGTATTACGCGCGGCACGCGCGCTTGGTGAAGCAGCGGGGGTCGATCCTGTGGCTCGGATCAGGTTGCGCAAGGAACTTCCGGTTGCGGCAGGGCTTGGCAGCGGGTCTGCGGACGCGGCGGCGACATTGCGCGGTCTTGCACAGCTTTGGGATATTGATACATCGAAGGTTGATCTTAAAGAGGTCGGTTTCGGTCTCGGCACCGACATACCGGCTTGTCTTGTGAGCGACACTGTTCATGTTGGCGGCGTCGGTGAAAATCTGCAACCTGGCCCGGCCTTACCGGATGCGGGGATCGTTCTTGTCAATCCGGGTGTGACATTGTCAACGCCGTCAGTATTCCAGGCCCGACGGGGTGGTTTCTCACCGAACCTGCCGATGATGAAATCGCCGGCCAATCTTGGTGTCCTTGTCCGCGAACTCGAAGACCGGACCAACGATCTAACCGAGCCCGCGTTGCGTTTGGCACCTGTCATTCGTGAAGTATTGGCGGCTCTCGAAGCGATGCCTGGCTGCCGACTGGCACGGTTGTCGGGAAGCGGTGCGACGTGTTTCGGATTGTTCGATAATCCCGCCGCCGCTGAGGTCGCGGCAGGGGACCTCGAGGTCGATGGATGGTGGGTTAGAGCGACGCGATTCCGGACCAGCGGTGCATGACCGATGAGGCGGCCGAGCGATTGCGCGTTGTGGTTTGCGTAAACAAGATGCGGGGGCCTCACGGCAAGTGCTGTGGACTCAGTGGGTCGCCGGAGATAGCAGCGGCGCTCGAAAGTGGTGTCCAGTCGCGGCAATTGAACGTCGATGTAGAAACCATCGTGTGTTTCGGCAAATGTGACGATGGACCGAACCTCAGAATTGTCGGTGCCGAATTTCGCCAACATCTGACACT
>CAXAGK010000589.1:0-2310 GCA_963968305.1 uncultured Rickettsiales bacterium
ATGGTGTGATTTTGTATATTCATGCCGAGTTTGAAGATGACTTGGGAAATGTTGGTTTAATATGCGCATCGCTTTGATCCATGCTCTGCCCGTCTCCATCGCGCCGATAGAGGAAGCATTCGAGCGGTTATGGCCGGAGGCAAACACGGTGAATCTGACCGACGATTCCCTGGCGGGTGACTTGGCGGCAGCAGGCACGTTGCCGCCGGAGATGACGGACCGGTTTCTGGCCCTCGCACGCTATAGCGCCAATTCTGGCGCCGATGCGATCTTGTTCACCTGTTCCGCTTTCGGGCCTTGTATCGAGGCCTGCGCGGAGGACTTGGCACCCCTTCCCGTCTTGAAGCCGAACGAAGCCTTGATCGAGGAATGTGCGGCGATTAGCGGTGCGTCCGCACATGTGGGTTTGCTGGCCACGTTCAAGCAAACTCTGGACACCATGCCCCCAGAGTTCATTTCCGCTCAACCTGGGTTTCAGCTGCAAACCGCACTGGCGACCGCAGCGCTCGACGCGCTGTTCACGGGCGACCAGGAAGGCCATGACCAATCGGCGGCGGCGGTGGCGGTCGCGGAGCTAGGCGACTGCGATGTGATCGCGCTGGCGCAATTCAGTCTATCGCCCGCAGCGGCACTGGTCGCGGAGAGGACGGGCAAGCCCGTGCTGACCACGCCGGATACGTCGGTGATGAAATTGAAGACGATGCTCGGGTAACGGGCGGCGCGGAGATCACGGCTTTGACCCGGCCTCGCAACTGTTTAGATTCAATATGAAATCGCGCGGGGAATCAAACTGAGCCACGGTCTACAAATCGAAGCAAGGATAGTGGTACGGGAGACACTGAAACACCGTTACGCGCCGTTCATTCTCACTCTACCGAGCGACCCGATGTCATAGCCGCCCATTTCCACAGCACGGGCGCGGAAAGCATCCGTTGCGGCGAAGGACAGCAGCGCCTGGACAGGTTCTTCGAAATAGTCGCGACGCCAGATCGCTAAATCATACCGCTCTTGAAACAGTGGCTGAAAATCAAGACGCTGTTGTTGGGCGACCGCTTCAATTCCGAGCCCCGCATCGGCCTTGCCTTCGGCCACCGCTATGGCGACGTCGAGTTCGCTTCGGGCTGGCGTCTCCAGCATATCGAGTGTCGCAGGGTCCAACTCCTCTCGCGCCATGAGATGGCTGAGCAGGATATAGGAACCCGCTTGTTTCTGTCTTGGGATGAATTTCCCCCGCCCTAGATCGGCAATTCCCTTGATGTTCATGGGATTTCCGGGCGCCACGATCAATCCCTGTTGACGGGTCGCCCATTCGATTAGCACGACCGGCATGCCGTGGAGCACTTGCGCCACATGCTCGACATTCCAATCGTCGCGCTCAGGCTCAAAAACATGCATGCCGCAGGCGACGGCCTTGCCTTCGCCGAGACGCGTCAATCCGTCCAAACTACCGTCGAAAAACGTCGCGATTCCGCTGCCGGACTCCCGTAAGGCCCAATCGAGGAGAGGGTCGTGACTTCCCGCCAGGACCAATGGCGGTTGCAGGACGCTATCGATCCCAGATTTCGTCTGCGCGCTGCGACGCACCCAGGCCTCGACCAATTCGCGGGGGAACAACAGTTTTCCTGTGACTCGGCTGACCGGGATCGAGCCTTCCTTTACCAAATCGTAAACCGTGCGCTCCTTAATGCGGAGCAATTCGGCGACTTCCTTGGTGGTTAGGAAATCCGCCATCCGGTCAACTTTCCGACACCCGGTCAGCCCAAAGATCGTAATCGTCCGCGTGATCGACTTTGGCGGAGACGATATCGCCGGGGGCAAGTTTGGTATCGCCGTTTAGGAACACGCTGCCGTCGATCTCCGGCGCATCCCAATGAGAGCGGCCGATCGCACCCTCCTCGTCCACCTCGTCGATTATGACTTCGATGGTGCGCCCGACCTTGGCGACCATGCGCTGCTCGCTGATGCCACGCTGCCATTCCATGAAGCGGTGCCAGCGCTCGTCCTTGACCTCATCGGGAACCACTTCCGCGATCTCATTCGCGGGGGCACCCTCGACCGGCTCATACTTAAAGCATCCGACCCGGTCCAATTGGGCCTCCTCAAGCCAGCCGAGCAATTCCTCGAAATCCTCTTCTGTCTCGCCCGGAAATCCGACGATGAAGGTGGAACGCAGCGCCAAGTCAGGTACTTCCACACGCCAGCGTCCGATCCGCTCCAATACCTTCTCTTGGTTAGCCGGGCGACGCATGGCTTTCAATACGCGTGGGCTCGCATGTTGAAAGGGAATATCAAGATAGGGGAGTATTTTAC
>CAXAGK010000590.1:0-2310 GCA_963968305.1 uncultured Rickettsiales bacterium
CAACGGTGGTGTCCGCGCGCTGGATCCGTCATCGGGCGAGATCACGGAGATCGTTCCAAAACGCCGCGGCGTCGGAGGCATGGTGCCGCATATATCAAACGGTCTCGTAATTGGTGGTAGAGAAATCATCTTCGAGAGCTTCGATCACACGAAGTCAGCAACCTTGCTGGGGCCTGACGTCACGGACATCGCCATTGGTTTCAATGACTTTACGACAGACTCGGTCGGACGCATTTGGGCGGGCTCGCTCGCCTTTAATGTTTTCGCCGGCGAAGAGATGCGTCCCGGACACCTTCACGTTATTGACCTCGACGGCTCCGTCCGCACTGTCTCGGATGGAATCGTGCTAACCAACGGCATGGGCTTCTCGCCCGACGGCAAGACGCTCTATCACTGCGACGCCCGCGCAAATATTCTGCGCGCCTATGACATCACGGACGAAGCCGAGGTCACGGGCTGGCGGGTCTTCGCAGAAATCACCGATGGCGAGACGCCGGATGGCATGGTGGTGGCACAAGATGGGTCGGTATGGGTGGCGCTCGCGCATGGCGGGCGGGTATCCGTCTATGAGCCGGACGGATCATTGCGAATGGACATTCCCGTGCCTCTTCCCATGGTGACAAGCGTGTGTTTCGGGGGATCGGATTTATGCGACCTATATGTCGTCACTGGTTCGCGGGGCGGCCCGAGCGAGAATTGTGGTTCGATCTTCCTGACCCGCGTCGACGTGCCTGGTGTCCCGGTAGCGCCTGCACGTGTCGCCCTCCCCTAAGAGCCTTTCACGACCGAGCGCGCTCGGGCATAAATGCTCGAATTCGAAGTTTTTAAGTAAGGAAACTTAGTCATGCAGTTGGCGAAAAATCTAAATCGCTTAGGTACGGAATCCGCGTTCGAGGTATTGGCTCGCGCGGCTGCCCTGGAGCGTGAAGGTCAGGAGATCATCAATCTCGGTATCGGTCAGCCGGATTTCAAAACTCCCGACCATATCGTTGAAGCTGCCGTCAGGGCGCTGCGCGACGGTCACCACGGCTATACCCCAGCCAACGGTATTCTGGAGCTACGCGAAGCTGTTGCCGCCGACCTCAACAAACGCCACGGTGTCGAGGTTGATCCGGACTGTGTCGTCGTCGTGCCGGGCGGCAAGGTCACGATGTTTTTCGCCATTATGATGTTTGGTGAAGCGGGTGCGGAAATCATGTATCCGGATCCTGGGTTTCCCATTTATAAATCCGTTATCGAATATTCGGGGGCAAAAGCCGTTCCTATTCATCTCAAGGAAGAGAACGGGTTCGCCTTCAGCGCCGAGGAAGTCCTCGGAAACATTACCCCGGCAACCCGCTTGATTATCATCAACAGTCCCGCCAACCCGACCGGCGGGGCGATGCCAAAAGCAGAATTGGATAAACTAGCCCACGGATTGCAGGCCCATCCGGACGTTGTGGTCCTCTCCGACGAAATTTATAGCCATATGCTCTATGATGGCCGCGAGCATGTGTCTTTTCTTCAATACGAAGCAATGCGCGATCGGACGATAATGCTCGATGGCTGGTCGAAGACCTACGCCATGACGGGTTGGCGCCTCGGCTTTGCCGTGTGGCCGAAATCCATCGCCGATACGGCCACGCGGCTCGCGATCAATTGCCATTCATGCGTCAACGCACCGACGCAATTCGCGGGTATCGCGGCGCTTGAAGGCCCGCATGATCAAGTCAAGACGATGGTCGAAGCATTCGATGAACGTCGCAAGGTTATCGTTCCGGCGCTCAATCAGATACCAGGCTTTACATGCGTCGACCCCGGGGGCGCGTTTTACGCGTTTCCAAATATCACCGGCACCGGGATGTCCGCGCGGGAATTGCAAGACAAGCTGCTGACCGAGGCTGGTGTGGCGACTGTGGCAGGCACTAGTTTCGGCAATTTCGGTGAAGGATATATTCGGTTTTCCTACGCAAATAGCGTTGAGAATATCGAGCGCGCGGTTGAGAAAATAAAGGAGTTGCTGCGGGACGTTTAACCGGCCGCACAAATTCTAACCAAAGCATTGCTAAAAAATAATGCAAATGATTAAATTATAGACAAGCTGCTTATGCTCGCGCCTTGCTCATTCCGCTAATTGATTGAAAGTACGTTCTAATTCACGCTGTGAATATTGGCATGCACTATGCTAAAGCGGTTCTATCTACCATCCCTCTTGGGATTGAGTGTTCAGCAATGGCAAGGCAAAAAAAAGAGCCATGAAAAAGATCGAAGCGATAATCAAACCGTTCAAACTCGATGAAGTGAAGGAAGCTCTTCAGGATGTCGGCATCC
>CAXAGK010000591.1:0-2300 GCA_963968305.1 uncultured Rickettsiales bacterium
CCTTAACGATTGCCCCCGACGAACTCGACGCCGCATTGAAGCGGGATACTGAAACGATATGAATTTTGGAGAAATCTTATGAGTTTGGTATTTCCCAATCGAAGTAGAAGTTTCCAATCCGGCAAGAACCGCGTGCGCTTTTGGGGATATGACAGCGCCCTGGAGATCACATTCTTCGTGGAGGCCGAGGCCCTCATGAAGATTTGCCCAGGATCCGGTTGGGACGAGAGCAAGCTGCTGGATGTTTTCGACAATGCTCTGGACGAGATTCGGAGGGTCGCGGACAAGGTTTATCAGCACAGACGCGAACGCTCTTACGTATACGTACTCGCGGCGAAGGATTTTTAAAGAATACCTTAGTCCCGGTAGATGACCGGCGTGCTGTAGGCCTCATCTTCATGCAGCGTCCAATACATCTCTGTCAGACGTTGCGTGACCGGCCCCGGACCGCCCTCGCCGATTTCGGCACCATCGACGGATTTGACCGGCACGATACCGCCCGCCGTAGATGTGAGGAAAATCTCCTCGGCACCACGCAGCTGATCGGCGGATAGTTTTTCGAGCCGGGCTTCGATATTCAGGCTCTCTGCCAACTCGACAACCGTGCGCCGGGTGATCCCTTCCAGCACACCTTCGTCCGGCGATACCAATTGCCCGCCCTCTAATGCGAAGATATTCCAGCCGCGCCCTTCCGTGACGTTGCCGTCTCCATCCAGCAAGACGGCATATCGGGCTTCGCGGTCATAGGCCTCGAACATCGCGCTCACAAAATCGAGGCGACCGTAGTTCTTTATCCTGGGGTCGACGGCTTCCGGCGGAATACGGACAGTATTAGCGACAACGATATCGCAGCCTTCACGGTTTTCCTCTTCCGAGACGACCGAATAATACGGTACGGCCCAGGCCATCAATCGATTTTGGCAGGTCCGCAGATCCTTGTGACCGCTGGTCGGTACCCCTCTCGTCGCCACAATGTTGACCATGGAGTCGCGCAATCCCGATAACGAGGCGCATTCCATCAGGACTTCGGCAAAGCCGTCACGTTCCATGCCGAGCGTATTATACCGGCGCTCGCCAACCGAATGCTCGAAGCGGTCCAGATGGTCATCCATACGGAAATAGCGGCCCTTATGGATATGTAATGCGTCATAACACATATCCCCCAGCTGAAAGCCGAGATCGGTCACCGGCAACCTCATCTCAGACATTGGTACGAACTCGCCGTCGATATAACCGTACCCTGCATTCCCGTATTCGGACTGGCTCGTCATGACGCTCCCCTAAGTCTTGTTAAAATAATCGAAATTATCGGCTCGCCTTCCATGCGCTTCAGCACTAAATCTATACTTAGTCTTCCCTCGCCCGTCGGACACGGCTGGTGTGGGTAGTTAATTTTTCGTATCTCGACTTGAGCAGGAGCTTCCCTTTGGGCATTCTCCCGGTCAATCGCGAACAGCGACAACAAACGACGAACTAGAAACACCTCAAAGAGAAGGAACGGCCATACCGATGGAAGGCATGCGTTTTGAAGCCCCGGATTCTGTCGATGCGGCAGTTGCACTTTTAGCAACTGCTACCGGCGAAGCCCGGGTACTCGCGGGAGGTACCGATCTTTTGGTGCAACTCCGCGCCGATATGATTGAGCCTGAGCTCATCGTGGACATTAAACGAATTTCGGAAACCCGCACCATCACTGAAGAAGATGGGGGATACCGCGTGGGCGCGGCTGTTGCAGGTGCTGAGTTGAAAGAACACCCATCGTTCTCAAAGACTTGGCCGGGGGTCATGTATGCGTGCGACCTGATCGGATCAACGCAAATTCAAGGTCGTTGCACCATGGCAGGAAATCTTTGCAACGCCTCTCCAGCCGGAGATAGTGTTCCAGCGATGGTTGCGGCCGGTGTGATTGCGCGCATCGCAGGCCCAAACGGAACGCGCGATGTTCCAGCCGAAGAAGTCCCCATGGGTCCCGGCAAAACCTCGCTTGCGAAGGGCGAGTTCATTGTCTCGCTCTTTTTCCCGAAAAAGGCCGCAAAAACGGGTGAAGCCTATCTCCGGTTCATTCCACGGACAGAGATGGACATCGCCGTTGTCGGCTCCGGCGTCTGCTTGACGCTCGACGATAGCGGTACCTGCACCGCCGCCAGGGTCATCCTGGGTGCGGTCGGTCCGAGGATCATCGACTGCACGACAGCAGCCGACGCCTTGATCGGAACAAAAGTAGATGATGCGGCCCTCGAAGCTGCGGGTGCGGCGGCAAGTGCCGCGGCAACGCCGATCAGTGACAAGCGTGGCACCAT
>CAXAGK010000592.1:0-2286 GCA_963968305.1 uncultured Rickettsiales bacterium
CCTTGGAGAACCTGTCTGGGCGAAGCGCCGGGACGAAAAGCATAGAGCGGCGGGGTGGCTGAGGCATCCGTTTGTGACCCTAGAACGATCTGGGCATACCGAGAACATGCTGCCCAATATAGCTGAGGATTAGGTTGGTCGAAATCGGTGCGGTCTGATAAAGGCGTGTCTCGCGCCATTTACGCTCGATATCGTATTCGCGGGCAAAGGCGTATCCACCGAAGGTCTGCATGCAGGCCTCGCCCATCTTCCAAGCAGCTTCCGCTGCGAGGTATTTGGCAATGTTCGCCTCCGCGCCGCAATCGACACCCGCATCGAAAAGGGTGGCGGCCTTGCGGGCCATCAGGTCGGCGGCTTCGATTTCCGCATAGGCGGCGGCGATTGGGAACTGGACGCCCTGATTGCTGCCGATCGGTTTGCCAAAGACAACCCTGTCGTTCGAATAGTCGACGGCCTTCTTCGTAAAGTAGCGCGCGTCGCCCATGGACTCACCTGAGATCAGTATGCGCTCCGCGTTCATACCGTCTAGGATATAACGAAATCCACGACCTTCCTCGCCGATCAGCGTGGAGGCGGGGATACGGCAATTATCGAAGAACACTTCCGTTGTGTTGTGATTGATCATCGCCTCGATCGGCTTGATCTCGCAGCCATTGCCGACCGCGTCCCTTAAATCGATCAGGAAAACCGAAAGCCCATCCACGCGCTTCTCCACCTGATCGGCGGGTGTGGTGCGGGCCAGGAGCAGCATTAGGTCGGAATGCTGCGCGCGGCTGGTCCAGACTTTTTGGCCGTTAACGATGTAACTGTCGCCGTCTTTCTCAGCTTTCGTGCGGGTTTGTGTGGTGTCGGTGCCGGTTGTTGGCTCTGTAACGCCGAAGGCTTGCAAGCGAAGCTCGCCTGAGGCGATTTTTGGCAGGTATTCGCGCTTCTGCTCCTCGCTGCCGTGGGCCAGCAATGTGCCCATAATATACATCTGGGCGTGACAGGCGGCGGCACTGGAGCCGTTCTCATGCACTGTCTCCAGGATTACCGCGCCGGCCCGGATCGGCAAGCCGGAGCCGCCGTATTCCTCCGGGATCAAGGCACCGAGGAACCCGGCTTCCGTTAATTCGCGCACGAAGGCTGTCGGGTAACTGCCCTCTGGTCCCTGGTCTTCCAGGCCACGCCAGTACTCGCCCGGATAATCCTCGCAAATCTTGGCAACCGCCTCCCGGATTTCCGGGTAGTCCTCGCCAAGCTCCATTACAACGCCGTCACCATTCATCGAATTACTCCGCCGCCGCTGCGAATAGGGTTGCTGGGGCGTGGTTCTTCGGAACGCCTGCCTTGGCAATTGCGCCGCTGAGGCGTTCACCCGGAAGGTTGGTCTCGATAATCTCACGGATGGCGCAGAGTTTGTCGAGATCGACGCCGGTGCGCAGACCCATGGCTTCCGCCATGAAGACACCGTCTTCCATCACCATGTTGCCTGTCGCACCCGGTGCCCAGGGACAGCCGCCGAGACCGGCCAAGCAGGCGTCGAAGCTACGGATACCAACATCGAGTGCGGCTTCCATATTGGCGAGGCCAAGGCCGCGGGTGTCGTGGAAATGCGCCGTCATGGTGACGTCGGGGCCGAGTTCGGATTGCAGTAGGCGGAAGAGGTCGCGCACTTGCTTTGGGTTCGCATAGCCGACCGTATCGCAGACCGTCAGGTGATCGGCGCCCGCTTCGACGAATTGCTGCGCCAGTTTGACCGTCGCTGCCGGGTCGACGCTTCCTTCCAAGGTGCAACCGAACGCGGTCGAGAGGCCACCGTCGATGAAGAATTTCTTGTCGTCCGGCAGGGCATTGCGCATCTCAACAATGCGGCGGAAATCTTCAATCGATTCCTCGGGCTTGCGGCGGACGTTTTGCAAATTGTGCGTCTCGGAAACCGAAGCCACGAAGTTTAGCTTCTTCATACCAAGCTCAACGCCACGCTCGGCACCCCTCATGTTCGGGATCAGCGCCGAGATGATGCAGTCGCCCGTGTAGGTCGCCTTTGTCGCTTCTACGACTTCAATCGCGTCCTTGAATTGCGGAATCAGTTTCGGCGGCACGAAGGAACAAATTTCGATGGCCGGCATCCCGGTGGCCACTTCCGCCTTCAACCAGGCGATTTTCGCCTCAGTTGGAAAGAAACCTTTGGTGTTCTGAAGCCCGTCCCGCATCCCTACTTCGCGGAACTCAATATCGATACCATCGCGCATGTGCGAAAATCCTCCCTGCACCCGAAAATTAGTTGGTTGTCCGGACAAATCT
>CAXAGK010000593.1:0-2284 GCA_963968305.1 uncultured Rickettsiales bacterium
TTAATACGCCCTGAGAGACTCGTCCTCGATACGACCATTTTCATACCATATGTCGATGCTACTTACCAGCCAACCACTAAGTGTCGAATTTCGCGGGTTCCCGCCATTCTCAGGCAACATATCCGCCAAAGATGGATGCATTTCCATGCTTTCACGACAGACGGCACATCATCTTGCGATTGGTCCTTTAAATATTCACACATGTAGTGTTTAGAACTCGCATTGAATACACAAGAATTATTACATCGAATAGAGTCTAATGGGAATCGATTACTCTACAATTCATTAAATAAAGTTGACTCTTAACCTGAAATATGTGACTGAATAACTACAAAATAAAAAATAAGACTTGGGTAGCACTAACAATGAGCCAGGAAGCCATGCAGCAGAAAGCTGAGCAGGGAGAGATTCTCCGCATGACGGCAGAAGTCGTCGCGGCCTACGTCGGGAACAATTCGCTGTCGGCGACGCAACTCCCGGAAGTTATCAATACGGTTTACGGCACTTTTAATCGCGTCAACGGTGCAACTACACTCGCTAACGGACAACCGCAAAAAGCGGCCATTCCGGTCCGGCGTTCGATCACGCCGGATTACATCGTTTGCCTCGAAGACGGTAAGAAACTGAAGATGCTAAAGCGTCACTTGCGCACCGTATACGGACTATCTCCGGATGAATATCGCGCGAAATGGGGACTCCCCACGGATTATCCCATGGTTGCGCCAAATTACTCGAAACAACGTTCCGCGTTCGCGAAAAAGATCGGCCTAGGACGATCCGCAGCCGCGTAACGAGAAGCAATCATATGTTATCGAAATGCCGGCCCCTGAGCCGGCATTTCTTTGCCTGCTGAAAACTTAATACTAGCTTTTGGGGGGATTTTTCTTCCGCTCCATAACCCGCTGAAGCTTTTGCAACCCGATCCGTTTTAAATAATCCTTGCTGCGCGCCGGATCGCCGACCAACGACACTTCGGTTCCACTGCGCTCGTCGATAGCAATCACCTTCACATAGGCGCCGATGCGTATGAATTCGAACAATACTGCGCCACGTCTTTGACCACTCAAGTGCCTAACTCCCGACCCAGCCCGACAAAGAGCGCCGTACGGACCGCCAGATCATCCATTTCATAGTGCTCCCGCCAATATGTGTGCAATCGAACCAACTCTACTTTATCCGCCGGTTGATCGACGACAATCATATTCGCATCGATCTCGGCCCCTGCAAATGATTCGAATACATCCGTTGCCCGCAACAAATTTATATGTCTGCCAAATTTGACGCGGTACTCCGCCGGCGGCATTTCGTAAATCGTCTCGAACGGTGACGTCCGGTTGCGGTGATTGCCAAAATTCACCAAATGCATGAACCGTGCATCCGGTGCGGAAAGCGTCGCGAGCGCCCGCAGCGCGGCGTCGAGACCCTCAATATGTTCGAGGCACGAATTCGACATTACGATATCTGCCGTAAATCCAGGTGCCGCTTGCTCAAGACCGACAGCTTCCACCTTTAATCCATCCGCAAGACGGGTGCTAAAAGTGTCGTAATCCATCAGAGGGCCGAAAGCTTCCACCAGCGCCGCATGATGGGGTCGCAGATACGCTTCCTCCACGGCAGGATCGTCGAACGCGCCTTCAATCCAATCAGGGTCCACGCCATAGACCTGAGCCGCTCCTCTAAAGATGGCCATCGGTCCGCAACCCGCGAGCGGCCCGGGACCGATCTCGATCACTTTACGGCCGGTGAAATCAATCGGTTGCCAAGCGATCTGCTCTTGAAGCAAAGCCTCCTGCGTCTGGAAAAACCCGAATAACCTGTCCGGCTTCAGGTCTTTCGGCGAGTGTATGATTTCGGCCACGCGCACCGCTCGCCTGTCCGACCACGGCAATCGTTTGGCGATTTTCGCATAGACGAGGCTTGGCGGTAGCTCGCGCACCAATTTAAGGCGATGGGCAAGATTACCGATAGCTCCGAGATTCATCGCCGCCCCATTTAGATCGCTGACCTCATTCCGCTTCACAATCGCGCTAACTTTGGAACCAATCCTCGAGAGATATGGTTAGACTACTTACCGACCCAGAATAGACCGCCCAGTGCTAGAGGGAAACGATGACGATAAAAATCTCGCGGCGCCACGCACTCTTAAACTCCGGCGCCTTCGGCACGGCGTTTCTCACCGGCATGCAAGTGCCGTCCGCCTTCGCCAAATGGTTGGCCGAAACCCCTCGCCAACCGGCAGGTCCGTTCTATCATCCGTTCGAGCCACTCTCCCTCGACAACGATC
>CAXAGK010000594.1:0-2246 GCA_963968305.1 uncultured Rickettsiales bacterium
GCGGACGGTAGTCGCCGATCAGGCAAATTTTCGCGGTGGTACCGCCCATGTCGAAAGAGATGACCTTATCCATCTGCATCTCTTTTGCGATCTTGGTGGCCAGGATCGCGCCACCGGCAGGGCCGGATTCCACCAAGCGAATCGGGAACTGCATGGCGTTCTCAAGGGTGGTCAATCCGCCGCCCGACGTCATCAGCAACACCGGGCAATCGACCCCCATCGCCGCCATCCCATCGCGGAGCCGCGCCAAGTAGCGCGCCATCAACGGGCGCACATAGGCATTGGCCACCGTTGTCGTGAAACGCTCGTATTCACGGATTTCGGGACAGACCTCGGCGGAAATGCTGTAGGAGAGGTTCGGCAGGCGCGCCGCCAACAAATCGCGGGTGCGGTTTTCGTGATCCGGATTGGCATAGGCGTGCATGTAGCCAATGGCGACGCTTTCGATCCCGCCGGCTTCCAGCTCCGGCACCAGCGCTTCGACCATTGCTTCGTCGAGGGGCTTCAACACCCGGCCCGCGAGGTCGGTGCGCTCCGACACCGGCAAGCGTAATTTGCGCGGCACCAGCGGGGCCGGTTTCTCGATCATGATATCGTATTGGTCGAAGCGGCTTTCATAGCCGATCTCGAGCACGTCGCGGAAGCCTTCCGTGGTGACGAAGGCGGTCGCCGCGCCTTTGCGCTCGATGATCGCGTTCGTCGCCAGGGTCGTGCCATGCAGGACTAACGACAAAGACGACGCGGCGAGACCAGCTTGGCTCAACGCCGATTCAACGCCTTCGATGACACCTTCTTCCGGAGCGCTCGGTGTGGTCAGGACTTTCGCGGTCGTCCGCTGCCCATCCGCGTCGAGCACGATATCCGTAAACGTGCCGCCGATATCCACCGCCAGCCGCACACTCGCGCGCGCATCCGCCATATCTTTACCTCCGGGAGAACCTTCGAATTGAACCCGGATTGATATACAGGTTGCTAGATTTCCCGCAAGAGCCGTTGACCGCGCCGATAACCTGCCTATTATGCGCGATAGTGCCCCTGTGGCGGAACTGGTAGACGCGCGGGATTCAAAATCCCGTTCCCGCAAGGGAGTGTCGGTTCGATTCCGACTGGGGGCACCATCTTTTTTATATCCGCAATCGGATTTCTACCGAAATCGACCCATATCGATGGGAAATTGATACGGGAGACTCAACTCATGACCGCCACAGCCGCTCTGCTGCATGAAGTTAACGCGTTCAATCTCTCCGCCGCGTCGGAGAACAAAATTCATGACGATACCATCGCAAAGAAATTTGGGTTTCGGGGCGGGCTCGTGCCCGGAGTCGAGGTCTATGCGTATATGACCAACCTGCCGGTGCGGCAGTTCGGCGCCGACTGGCTCTCGGGCGGTAGTCTGGATTGCAGATTCCAGAAGCCGGTTTATGACGGACGTACAGCGGTCGCATCTGGGCAGTTGGAGGCGGACGGCAGCGTCACGCTGAAGGTCGAGTCGGAAGGCGTGCTTTGCGGCAGCGGATCGGCTGCGATGGGCCATGGCCAAGCGGCACCCGACGTCGCGAAATATGCGGTCGCGGCGCTGCCCGACTACGACACGCGGCCCGCCGCGACACCGGAAGCGCTGGTCGAGGAGCAGGTCATGGGCACCTTCGAGCAGATCATGGACGCAGATGATCTTGGTCAATATTTGATCGATGTGCGAGAAGATTTAGACCTCTATGCAGCGGAGAAAATCGTCCACCCGGGTTGGCTATTGCGGCTCGGTAACCGGGCGCTTTCGATGAATGTTAAGCTCGGCCCGTGGATTCACGTCGGCAGCAAGGTGACGAACTTCGCCACCGCCCATTACGGCGACACATTACAATCCCGCGCCACGGTTACCCGCGCCTACGAGCATAAAGGACATCGGTTCGTTGAGCTCGACGTGTTGCTGGTCGCAAACGGTGAAACCGCGGTGGCGCAGATCGATCACACGGCGATCTATCGCCCCCGCCAAGTCGCCGAAGCAGCGTAACCCACGCTATCGTTTTCGCAGCCAGAGGCTGGATTCGCGCGCGCCGGCAATCAGTGGCAATTCTCCCGCAACCGATTGCGCAATCGCGTCGCCCAAACGGCGGACAGCATGTGCGGATGAGAATTCGATTTGCCAATCGCCGCTCGAGAGTAGGCCTGCCACGGCGCTTTGTTCATTATAGCGTCGGTGCGCCCAGTCCGACGGATAATCATTCGGCAGAAATATGTCGTGAAAA
>CAXAGK010000595.1:0-2239 GCA_963968305.1 uncultured Rickettsiales bacterium
GCCGCCAACCGGGGCGCCGACGATGTGCACGCGAAAAGCATTGGCTTGAACATTACACTCCCTCACGAGCAACATCCGAACGCTTACGTAACGCCCGAGCTATGCTTCCAGTTCCATTATTTCGCCATCCGCAAGATGCACTTCCTGATGCGCGCCCGCGCCATGGTCGCCTTCCCCGGTGGCTTCGGCACCATGGATGAGTTGTTCGAAGCGCTCACGCTCATCCAGACCAAGAAGATTACACCGATCCCGATCCTACTGTTCGGCATGGACTACTGGCGCAAAATCATAAACTTCGAGGCAATGGTCGACGCAGGAGTGATCTTGGCGGAAGACCTTAATCTCTTCACCTATGTGGAGACGGCGGAGTCCGCCTGGAACACGATCCGTGATTACTACGGCTGGCCGGATATTTATTGACCAAAGGTTGCCCTTAACCGCTTCTAAAAGAAGACGTAGGCGCGAACCACCACATTCTTGCGGCACGGCGCGTCAATAGGCACCGTCGGGTCGATGCAAGCGGTATGGAAGGACCAACGTGAAACCGAACCGTCGGTAATCGAGTCATAGCATTTCAGCATCGAAACTTCGGTCGGCGTCTGCCGGGGCAGCCAGTACCACTCGTGATCGGGGCTATAGGTAAAGCGGGTCGTCTCGCCGACGCGGTCATCGTACACCCTGTAATTATTGATATACGGTTGCTTGGCGAATGAAGGCCAAGCGCAGAGCACGAAAGGAAATTGCTCCACGGTCTCCATCGGCTTGGCGAGGTTGATCGACATGAACCGCCGCGACATCTTCGCGTCGGCCTCGGCCTCCGTGTAGTGCTGCTCGCGCCCAAAATTCCGTAGGTTCTTCGTCAGTAATTCGCGGCAGCGTACGCGCCCGCTGTTGTCGTTCAAATCGTTGTGCACCAGGTTCGCATATCTGGCGTTCACGCCCGGATTCTTGGCGTCCTGATCCTCGGTGCGATCTCCTTGGTATTCCTTATCGAAGACATCGTGATTATATACGAGGGCGTCGGTCGCACCTGGGAAGAAGTCCAGCAGAAGTTGTTCGATTTCCGGATAGAACACACGTTCGACTTCCGCGGAATCGTAAAAGTTCTCGCATTTCGACTCAACATGCGCCAACGAGACGCCGAGCTTATCCATGGATTCGGGACTGTTCGGCGAGAGACCTGGATGGTACTCGCCAATCCGTCGCGCATCGCGCATCACCTGCGGGAAATAGAGGCATCGCCGCCCGTAATCTTCCTCCTCCGCCTGCAGCGCTTCGGCTTCAGCCTTGCGCGCCGGATCCCGCCAGAGAGCATTCGACTTGACGACGGAATAGGTCGGCTCCTCGTAGATGGTATAGCGCAATGGCAGCGCCAAGCCGCCTTCGGGTGCTTCGATGTTGTTCTCGCGAATGTAATCGAAGCATTCTCCATATTCGCGGAAGCCAAGTCCCCATTTGGTCTCGACCGGCCCGGGAGGCGCATTGTCGATCATATCGACCACGGACTTACCGCTTCCTGTCGCGATTTGACCGAGCGCATCCTTGATCGCAGCCGCCGTTCCAGCATCGCCATCCTCATCGAACGACATGTAAGACAATCCGCCATGCGCCGCGATCGGAGCCGGTTGCCCCGCCGTCAATTGCAGTGTCGGTACATAGGGCGAGGAAACGGATTCGGTTTCCTCGGTGGTACGATTTTCAGCGACGTCGATCTGATCCATGTCTAGCCCTCGTTATAGAACACCCCATCGTGGCACATGGAGCGTGGCGTTTCTAGAGTGTGCATGTTCCGTTCACACGCTTGTGCGACCTACTTGTTGCTTGATAGCTATGATATTGCGCGCCGCTCATCTTTCCAGGACAAGAAGCTCCGACGAACTAAGCCTACAAACTCACGGCCTTCTCTCTTCCTATCCCTTGTACGCCGCCAATATATCTGCCCCCGTCGCTGACCACACGTTGTCGTGGCCCATGATGTGGTTCAGCGCGTCTTCCAACATTTTGATTCTATGCGGCTGGCCGGTGCACCAAGGGTGGATCGTCAGTGTCATGATGCGCCCACCTTGGGATTCCGCCTCTCGGTAAAGGGCATTGAAGTAATCGCAAATCTGCTCCGTGAATTCGCGCTCCGTCTGGCTCATATGCAGGATAATGTGTTGATCACTGATTTCGTGCGTGTGCGGCATGGAGTGGATTTCGCCAGATGACGTCTTAAGCGGGAACGGCATATCGTCGTTGA
>CAXAGK010000596.1:0-2239 GCA_963968305.1 uncultured Rickettsiales bacterium
CGTCGTACCACCGAGATCCTGAACATGCCCCAACAGAGGGCCTTTGGCATTCTGTGATACCGGATCACCGACAAATCCACCAATGCACCAGAACGCGATTGCAGACTGTAATCTCGAGTAGCGCTCAACTGGAACACCTCTGATTAGGGCAAGTCCTCTGCCGTCGAGAACATCATCAGCAACCCTTTCAAGCCGCGGCCCCAAGGTCGGCAGATCAATATCGGTCTCTTTGAGTTCGAGAATATCGGTAATCCGTTCCGAAAGTAGGATAACCAATGCATCGAGTTCTGCGACATCCGATTCAGTGAGTTCGTGTACCCACCCCTGATCTGATGCTAGGTCCGATGCTGTCCAAGCCGCGGGATCGACCACCGGTTCCATAGGAACCGCCGGAGTGCGGCGCGTTAAGCGATCTTTTGTCTCTATTTCAGCCATGCACGGATTTTACGCCTTAATTCCTTTATTGGGAAACCGATTCAGACAAAAAAATCATGCCCGCCGCCACCTCGACAAGCATCAATGCGAGCACTAAAGTTTGCCCTTCGCCGCCGTCCGGTCGGACGCACCAAAATAGCGCAAATACGGGGATAATACCGAGTAATGGAATTCAAAACGAACCATGAGATTATCAGAAGAGCCCGGCGTAATGCCCGCGGCCCTGTCTGGGATTATCTTGCCGGTGGCAGCGAAAGCGAAACCGCCATGCGACGCAACCGGTTCGGTCTCGACTCTATAGCACTCAAGCCACGTGTACTTCGCGATGTCTCAGAAATCGATTACGCAACAACGGTGATGGGACATAAGTCCCGTATGCCAGTCTTTTTGGCCCCTATGGCATCGCTGCAACTTGTTACACCGGCGGCCGCACAGGCCGTCGATGATGCTGCAGAAGAGTTCCGCATTCTCAACATGCTGAGCGGTCATTCCCGACCATCGCTGGAAGAGATTGCGATGAACAGCCTGCATCCCAAGGTCTATCAAATGTACGTTCGCGGGGGACGGGACTGGCTCGAAGAATTACTCGGTCGCGTAAAGCAAAACAACTATGACGCCCTCGCCGTTACTGTCGATGCCGCAGTGTATTCCAATCGTGAACGCCAGATGTTGGCCGGCTGGACACCGCCGACCAGAACCAATTCAGCTGGGCGTGAATTTCTGGCTGGGCTTAGCTGGGACACCTGGGATGAAATCCGTCAGATTTGGGGCGGCCCGATGATCCTCAAAGGCGTTAGCCGTCCGGAAGATGCGGAGATTGGCGTACAGCACGGTGCTTCAGTAATTTGTGTATCCAACCATGGGGGCCGCCAGCTCGGTCATGATCGGGCAACAATCCAAGGCCTTCCCGATATTGTCGCCGCGGTTGATGGCCGCGCCGAAGTTTTCATCGATGGGGGCTTTATGCGCGGCACTGACGTCATCAAGGCAGTCGCCCTCGGCGCTCAGGCGGTCGGGATTGGCAAACTGCAGGCTTTTGCTTTATGCGCTGGCGGACTTTCTGGACTGATAAATTGCCTGACCATTCTCGAAGACGAGATTAGAATTGGCATGGGCTTGCTCGGCGTATCATCTCTTGACCAACTGAACCCTTCTTATTTGGCAAAAGGACGAGCGGTTAACCCGGCCCACGAGATGAGCGCCTTCCCGCATATTCCAGGCGGTCGCCTAACGTGACCGCTTGAAACAAACTTATTCCAACATACCAGACGGATGGAGAACACAATGAGTGACGCCATTTTTGAAACCACACACGATATGATCATGATGGCCCGACGCAATCTCGATCAGGATAACTGGGATTATATTTGTGGTGCTGCCGAAAGTGAGACATCGCTCCGGCGTAACCGTATGGCGCTCGATTGTCTCGCCTTCCGCCCCCGCATCTGTCGCGATGTCAGCGAGATCGATACCGAAACAGATTTCTTCGGACACAAGCTGCGTATTCCGGTTCTCCTCGCCCCGATGGGCGGAATCGAACGGTTCTCAGCCAATGGCGGCATCGACGTCGACAATGCTGCGGAAGAGTTTGGCAGCGTCAATTTCCTCTCAACGGTCTGCCAACCCAGCCTTGAAGAAGTAGCCGACAACAGCCCTCATCCGAAATCTTTCCAGATTTATGTGCGCGGTGATGACGATTGGATCAAAGATTTAGTCCGCCGCGTGGTCAAAGCCAACTATGCCTCGGTGACGCTCACGGTAGACTCAGCGTTTTATGGCAATCGCGAACGGCTCAATCCGGCAC
>CAXAGK010000597.1:0-2220 GCA_963968305.1 uncultured Rickettsiales bacterium
TTCCAATTCACCGTCGACACCGACCAAGGCCGCCTTGCCGTAACTCTCGACCGCGCCGGGCATGATGCCCAAGGCGGCGACGGCGCGGTCGCCCAAGAGCGTTCCCAACTCCGCACCGATGTCGATCAACTCTGACAGATCCTCCACATAGCGACCCGCGAACGGATTTTCGATCACCGCGATCGCGGCAGCCCGGCGCGTCGGCGGATCGATTACGCGGCCCATTTCACGATGGATTTCGTCTGTGACAGTCACGAGTTTTCGGATCACGGCACGGCTCATTGTCTCTCCTATCCTTTATACGCGCATCGAGGCTAGCCTCACGGTAACGTGAGTAAAAGCGATGAGACAGGCCGAGCTCGAATACGCGATGCTGCGCTTCGAATTGATCGAACACAGTCGACATACGGCTGCCCTTGGGAGATATCGCAAGCGATGAGACGACAAAAGCGCAAAAACACACGCCGCTCCAAGAAAAATGGCCCAGCACACCAGCAAGCGTCCGCAACACCGGAAGCACCGGCGCGACGGGATTTTTTTTTTTTATTTCGCAATGGAGTGATCGCCGCCGCCGCCGTCGGAGTGGCCAGTTGGTAATTGCTAGACGAGGTCAGGGCGACCATTCAGGAAGGCGATTTAACGCGGATCGGCAACGGGATCCCCACCATCGTGCAAATTCACGACCCACAATGTCCCAAATGTGCGGCCTTGCAGCAGGAGACCCGCGACGCGCTTTCGAATTTCGAGGACGGCAAGCTACAGTACCTGGTCGCCAATATCCGCACCGTGGAAGGGAAAATGTTGGCCACCTCTCACGGGGTCGGTCATGTGACTCTGTTGCTGTTGGACGGGCAAGGTCGGAAATTAAACACACTGGTCGGGTCGAACACGAGCCGCTATTTGACCAAAATGTTTCGCGGCCACCTGTCGAGATCGACGAAGAGTTAGCACCCCTCTACCAATCTATTTCCAGTCGGCCTCGCGCTTTTCGACGAAAGCGCGGCCACCTTCCTTACGGTCTTCGGAATTCATCACGCGGTTTTGGACGAATTCGGTGAGCTGGTTGACCGCCGTATAGTCGAGATTACTCCCCCGCACCATCAACTCCTTCATGCCTTGCACCGCCATCGGGCTCAAACTAGCGAGGCGTTGCGCCGCCTTTGTCGCTTCCGCCATCAAATCTTCCCGGGGGACGACCTTGTTGATCATGCCCACTTCGCGCGCCCGTTCCGCATCGACCCGTTCTGCCAACAGGAGCAATTCCGAGGCAATCGCCCAGGGCATGACTTTTGGAAACCAAGCCGCCGGAATGGTTGCGATGCCCCATTGCGGCTCCGGCAACCAGAACGATGTGTCCGGCGTGGCGATACGGATATCCGCATCGAGCGCAATCCACATCCCGTAGCCCACCACGTGGGAGTGCAACGCGCTCACGATGGGCTTATAGACCCCGTTGGCGCGCGTAATATCCGGGTAATTTCCGTCGTAACGGTATTCCGCCTCGGGCGCGCCGCCAGAGAGATCGGCACCCGCGCTGAAACACCGGCCGTTGCCGGACAGGATGGCGGCGCGCATTTCCGGATCCCGCTGGAAATCCGCCCATACATCTGCGAGATCACGATGCATGGCCGCGTTCATCGCATTCAGCTTTTCCGGCCGGTTGAGGGTGACATAAGCGATATGCCCGCGCTTTTCATATTCGACAGTCGTTAAATCCACCGTGCTTAACCTCTCTGATCCACGTTCTTATTGCTTATAATCGTCACCCGGATTAAAGCCCGCGTCATCCGCGAGCACGCCTGCTCCCGGCACGTGATTCACTTCGACGCGAATACCGTCCGGATCTTCGCACAGAACATAATAGTATCCAGGTGCCCAATGCCCTTCCTGAGCCGGGCTGACGATATGGGCGTCCATCTCCCGCAGCAACGCGTCGACCTTGTCGACATCCGCGCGCGAGCGGGCGCGAAAACAAATGTGATGCAACCCAACGCGCCCTTGCTGAAAGCGCTCGCCCGCAAATTCGGGCGCACAGGGCTGGATACCGAGGGCGGTGCGCGCGCCGACGAAATAGGTCATGTTGCTGCCGTCGAAGACGCACTCCAACCCCATCGCCGTCATCAACTTTGAATAAAATTCTTTTGCTTCGTCGTATTGAGACACGGTCAGGATGACGTGCGCCATGCCATTGATGTCAATCATGTTCTCTCCTTAGTCGAG
>CAXAGK010000598.1:0-2205 GCA_963968305.1 uncultured Rickettsiales bacterium
GTGTTCGATATCGACCACGCGATCTTTGAGATAACGAATGCCAAGGCGTATCGCGGCCCGTCGGTACCCTTGCAGGGCCGCATGGGGGTCAATCCGCGCATCATGGGGTGAATAAAGAGCCGCATCCACATCGGCGAAATTGAAGGACGGCATAAGCGCTTCCAATGCGGCTCTGTCCATTAGACGGACGTCGCCGCCAGCGTCGCACAACATTTTATGGTCGGCTTCGAACGCACGGACCATGTCCCCATAGCCGAGGAACATATAGCCGCATTCGTGAAATCCGATCTCCACCGGGTCTTCGCCGGTGTCCACGGTGGTCGTGAAATTCTCGTAGATCTCGCGCCCGTAGAGCGACATTTCGAGATTCTCGCGCAGTCCTTGAACGAAACGAATGCCTCCAAATGCGCGCGGTGTGGCGGCGAATTCGTAAGTCGGATCCGGCTCAATGACCACAACATCCGCGGCCGCACCCGCCTTTGCCAGATGCCAGGCCAATCCGGAGCCGATGACGCCGCCGCCGATGATAATGATTTTTGACATGGATGAGACCGCCGATCAGTCGCGCACGGATTGTGTTTGGGGGACACCGGGATCGGATGCTTCAGAGCCTACCTTGTCGCGAACGTGATCGTAGTTCTTGCGCGAGAACCACTTCATGTAATCCGTATAGGTGGTCGGCTCGTAGCGGGCCGGATTTTCGGCACTTTGGCAGGTCGGCAAGCATGCCATCGAATGATCGACATGAGCATCGAAGAAAAAGGGGATGGCATAGCGATCCCGACCTGGGTTGTTATTGATCGCGCGATGCGGTGTCGAGAGGAAACGATGGTTCGTCCAGCGCCGCATCATGTCGCCGGAATTGACGACAATGGACCCTTGGGCGGCACGCACGAGATGCCAATCGTGACCCGGTAGTTTCACTTGCAATCCCGGTAAGTCGCCTTGTGGCAACATCGTAAGAAAGCTTGAATCTGTATGAGCGGAGACGCCGAATTGGTCGGCGTCTCCGAGTTCGGCTGGGGGGTAATGGGACATGCGGCACGAATAAGTGGCTTCACTAAATGGGTGATTGAAATGGTCGGCCGGAAGATTCAGTGCCAAAGCATAGATCGGCAGCATTTTTTGGCAGAGAGCTTCCATGCTTTCGCAATAAGCCAGGATGGAGGGACGAAATCCCGGTAATACTGTCTCGTCCGGCCACATATTCGCGGGTCGGAAAAGTTTATTGGCCAGCACATCCGGATGGTTCGGCGGCAAATCGCGTTTCACGAAAAATGCTTCCACGAAATTCGGTTTCTTTGGTTTGTCCGATTCCACTTGGGACGCGCGGGAAACGCTCGAATTGACCGCCATATAGCCGATATTGTGCTCGTTACCCTTCATCGCCAGTTTGTCGTCGAGGGGGAGCGCATGAAAGCGTTTTACCGCTTCCAATGTCTCGTTGATCCGCGTCATCGCCACGCCATGATTGACTAAGATATAGAAGCCCACTTTCTCCATGGCAGTTCGCAATTGACTGGCGAGCGCTTCTTGAGCACCCGGCTTATTGGCCAGGTAATCACCGATGTCGAGCGTCGGGATCAGGCTCGGATTCGTTTGGGCAAGATCATTCATGATGAAAAATATAGACCGAAACCCGCTGCCTGTTAACTGCCAGTATGGTCATCAGAAATTCAATACATCAAGCGTGTCGCGAAACAGCTGTCGTCCCTTTGTTGTAGGGGCGACGGCGCGGCTGCCTTGGACACGGAGGATCCAGTCGTTCTCGAAACTTTTAGCACAAATGGCCGCTCTAATCTTGCGAGCCAAATGTGGGCGTCTCTCACTCCAATCCAGGCAAGGGCTGCAGAAAACTTTCGTCGCGGGTTTGGCGGTGGGGGCGGTAAGGACTTTGACGTCAATGCCGAGTTTGGAGAGTACCACTGACCCTCTCTCCGTGACCGTTGGACTGGCCAAGCGATGGTAGCGATGCCGCCCCTGTTTGAGGACACTGATCAATCCACCTTCCGACAATTGTGCGAGATGCCCGCACGCTGTCTGCGTTGTGATTCCGGCGACACGGGCCAACTCTGAGGCTGTAAGAGCGCGCCCGTCCATTAAAGCATGCAACATAGCCGCCCGTGCTGGTTCACCGGCAAGAGATGCAATTGTTGCGAATTTCGCGTTGCTGGCCATATCTGCAATCCGTGTTGGAATAGACTG
>CAXAGK010000599.1:0-2204 GCA_963968305.1 uncultured Rickettsiales bacterium
CCGGTAAAATTCGGCTTTCGCTTCTCGACGAAGGCACGCACGGCTTCTTTGTGATCGTCAGTCTGGGCACTTTGCACGAGACGTTCGGCCTCCCCATCCAAGGCGGTGAGGAATGGTTGCGTCAGCGCGTCGTCGAGATTGTCCTTTATGTGCCGCAACGCCACGGCGGGCCCGTCCGCCAGGGATTTGGCGAACGCGAATGCATCGTCGCGGAACGTCTTGTCCGGTACCACGCGATTGACCAGACCCAACCTTTCGCACGTCGCGGAATCGACCCGGTCGGCGGTGAAGAGCAGCTCTCGGGCCTTGGCCGTGCCGACCAATCGTGTCAGCAACCATGCGATGCCGTAATCGCCGGACAACCCGACCCGCGCATACCCAGTGCTGATGAAGGCGGAGGTGGCGGCAATGCGAATATCGCAGGCGAGTGCTATGGCAAGGCCCGCACCTGCCGCTGGGCCTGGCAAGGCTGCGACGGTCGGTTTGCGTACGGCCACCAACGCACCGGTCAATGTGCGTTGGCGTTCCTTCAGGCGTGCCACTTTTTGGTCCAGCGTCATCTCGACAGCCGGGCTGGAATTCGCCATGCCCTTGACGTCACCACCGGCGCAAAAGGCGGTGCCTGCTCCGGTGATCAGCAACGCACCCACATCCGGGTCTTCGCCACGTTCGCGGATCATGCGCCGCAAGGCGGGTGTGATGATATTGCCGAGCGCGTTGCGCGATTCGGGACGATTGAGCGTGATGACGGCAACCTGCTCCCTGACTTCACACAGGAGTTGATCGGTGCCGGTATCGATGCTGCCCGTCGCCATGACGATTAGGGCGCCGTCGCTTTAAAGCTCTCGCGGTCCTGATTCTTCGTGAAGTACGCGTTGAGCTTCGGCGAATTCGCGATGGCGTCCTTGCCCTCTTCCCACATGTTGGTGGCATTTAAAATCGGCATCACGAAGCAATCAGCCATACTGAACGACGCGGTGCCGAAGCATCCGGCGGAGGCTGCGTCTTCCAACATCTTGAACATTTTGGGGAAGCGCTTGATGGTCTTGTCGATCTTTGTGCGCACGACATTGCCATCGTCGTCCTTATGAAAGGCATATTCGACCACATAGTTGCGCATCAGCATCTGGTCCACTTCGGTGGCGGCGAAAGCCGTCCAGCGGTTTACATGCGCCGCCGCTTTCAGATCTTCCGGGATCATCTTCGGGCCGTCGAAGGCGTCGTCGATATAGCGCGCGATGGCAAGCGATTCGCTGAGCTCCAACCCGTCATGACGCA
This sequence comes from uncultured Rickettsiales bacterium, assembly GCA_963968305.1. Lineage (GTDB taxonomy): Bacteria > Pseudomonadota > Alphaproteobacteria > UBA8366 > UBA8366 > UBA6544. The sequence goes on from CAXAGK010000599.1 coordinate 1,279, forward strand.
TCGCCGGAATTTTGCCGGTCGGATTGAGACCCTTTACCGTGTCTGAATGCGGAAACTCGGCGAGGAGTTCGTAGGGCACGCCCTTTTCCTCGGCGACCATGCGGACGCTGCGCACGAAGTTGGACCGGGGGAAGCCGATGAGTTCTAGTGCCATGATGCTCTCCATTCAATTTGGTTTGCACTAAGAATAGCGCGCGACGCCGTCTTTGGCATGGGGGAGGGAGCGGTTCATCTCATCCCCAAATCCTGCGCGAACCGAAGCAGGTAGCCATCTGGGTCTTGGACGACGAATTGTTTGTTTCCGCCGTGCATCTCTCCAATGCGGTACCATTTTTCTTCCAAGGGGAGCAACACGGTTGCGTTCGCTGCTTCAACGCAGCGATAGAGCGAGGCCACATCTTCGGTCCAAATTTACAAATTAACGCCGCGCCCGAACGGGGCTTCCAAGGGCGCGGTGAGCCAAGTCCGTCCTGTCTCGATAGCATGCAACATCAATTCAGCTCCTTCTCGAGACAGATAGACAAACCCGTCTTCGGGCCGTTCGAAGGCTACATCAAAGCCAAGGGCATCAGTGTAGAATGCGCGGCTCACCCCGATATCTGAGACGTAGAATTCGGGAACCAGTCCTCGTTTTTTCAATGTCATGTCGACGTTCTCCTCGTTCTCAGAATATGCGCCAAATTATCTCCGCGCGTCGAGAATAAGAGTGTGTCCGCTGGATACAAACCCGTGGGCACCTAAATTCCAATCACAAGAGAAATCGAAGGAATCCCATTTATGAAGCTCGGCCTTTTTATGATGCCGTTGCATCCCTCTTACCGGGAAGTTGCGGATTGTTACGATCGGGACATCGATCAACTCGTCCTGGCCGATAAGGTCGGTTTTGATGAAGCCTGGCTCGGCGAGCACTTCACCGAAAAATGGGA
>CAXAGK010000600.1:0-2188 GCA_963968305.1 uncultured Rickettsiales bacterium
CAATCAGTTCATGGGCAATGGCGGTGGCGAAGCGGGTCTTGATGCCATGCTGACAAGCGGCCAGGCCGATCCCAATGGCGAGATATGAATAAGAGATTAGTGCATGAGTATCTTTTACCGAAAGCGCAAGATGGCAAAGTTTTGATCTTCTCATGGCGACAGTCTGGTTTTTGGGATCTGGCTAAATTTAAGTGTGATAATATCTTGGTAAGAAACGCTAATAAGGCGATTAACAATCATTTTCTTGAAGATGAATTATATAAAATCCATAAATTATTAGAACAAGGTTTATAAAAAAGTAGTGCGTGGAGTAATTTAGGCGAAACTGAATGCATGCTATAGGAATTCTCCGTTGCCGTGGAGTAGGTTCAATGGCTTCAAACTGGGCCGCTCGAAATACAGATAGAGGATTTGATCAATGGCGAACGACCGCTTTGGAATTCACTGGGGGTATGCTGGCGGCTCGGCGCTTGCGTCCATAGAGGATGCGCGCGATGCTGCCGAATTCGCTGAGAAGGCGGGCTTTGATAGCTTATGGATCTCGCATGCCACGGGCATAGATCCTGTTGTTGCGCTGGCGTGTATCGGCGGTGATTTTCCGGACCTCGGTGAGTTGGGCACATCAGTTGTGCCGTTGTACGGCCGTCATCCGGTCGGCCTCGGCCAGCTGGTGCGGACCGCTCAAAGCGCCTTGGATGGGCGGTTCACCCTTGGGGTCGGAGCCGCATCCAGGCGGCATGTCGAGGGCGTGCTTGGCCTGAAGTGGGACAAACCATTCTCCTACACGCGAGAGTTCTTGGCGGCGTTGGAGCCGTTGCTCGGCGGTGAGCCGGCGGATACGGACGGCGGGCAGATTTCCGCACATGCTGAGCTCGCAATCGAGGCAAAAGGAACACCGATCTTATTGGCGGCGCTCGGTCCGCGAATGCTGCGCTTCGCTGGTAGCCAGTTGCAGGGAACGACGCTCGGTCAATGTGGACCGCGGACCATATCGACTTATATTCTGCCACACCTTCAAGCGGGTGCTGAGAGCGTCAATCGCGATACCAAACCGCGCGTCATGGCATTGGTGCGGGTTTGCGTCACCGATGATTTTGCTGGAGCAAAAGCCCTCGCACGAGAGATATCCGCACATTATCAGGCTATCCCATCCTATACCGCAGCCACCAAGCATGAAGGACTTGATGATGCATCCGATCTGCATTTGATTGGCAGCTGGCAGCAGATTCTCGATGGACTGGCCGAATACGCGAAGGCGGGTGCCACAGATTTGCGGATTCAGGTTGTGACGCACGATGAAAAGTCCCGCGAAGCTACGCATAGCGCCCTGGCGGATTATCTGTCCTAATTTTCGAGAAGTTTCTGCCTTCCCAATTCGCATATAAGGCAGGGTGAGAGAAACCGGGCCGCTTTCGCGACCCGGTTGATATACGCTTAGCCGAGGCTATTCAGCGTCGCCAAGACCTCGTCCGGATGATCGGCCGGGGTCACTTTTGGATACACTGCCGCGACTTTGCCGTCCGGCCCGACGAGGACCGAGATACGGGCCGGTCGTGGCGAGTCCGCTTCGGCGGCGCCGTAAGCGATGGACATCGATTTGTCCGTGTCGCTCAACAAGTCATAAGGAAAGTCGAACTTTTCCTTAAACGCGCGATTATCCTCGGGGCTGTCCATACTACAGCCGAGAATCACCGCATTCTTACTCTCGAAATCTTGGATTCTATCACGGAACCCGTTGCCTTCGATGGTTCAACCGGGGGTATCGGCTTTCGGATACCACCAGATCAGAACGTATTTACCCGAAAGACTGTTGAGCGAAATCGCGTCGCCCGACTGGTTCGGGATGCTGAAGGCAGGGGCCTGATCACCAACATTGACCATGGTTAAATCTCCCTGTTTGCGAAGCCTAATGTCTAACCCGATTCGCTTCCTTCCACCAGCGAGCAGCAGACGATATCTGGCGTTTCTCCAATTTTATTATTTATCTGGAGAGAATGATGACCTTGGATTGGGGTTGGATCGAATCTCATCGAAACAGGCCATGGGTTACCTGATCTGGCGTCGAACTAAATCGTCAGAGTTTGGCCGTGATCCTTCAGCCATTTGCGCCGGGCCTTGTGGTCGGGGATCACCTTCTCCACACAATCCCAAAAATCCCGCGAATGATTTAAATGATGTAGATGCGCTA
>CAXAGK010000601.1:0-2175 GCA_963968305.1 uncultured Rickettsiales bacterium
CGAGCATATGGTTGATACCGTGCTCTATTTCGAAGGCGAACGAGGCCATCAATTCCGAATATTACGCTCGGTGAAGAACCGGTTCGGCGCCACCGATGAAATCGGCGTCTTCGAAATGACGGATCGCGGACTTTCGGAAGTCGAAAATCCGTCGGCGCTATTTCTCGCTGACCGTCAGGGACAGGTGCCGGGCTCCGCCGTTTTCGCCGGGATGGAGGGAACTCGCCCGGTTTTGGTGGAAATTCAGGCGTTGGTCGCATCCTCTCCTCTGGCGACGCCCCGCCGTGCGGTCGTGGGATGGGATTCAGGGCGTCTGGCGATGGTGCTCGCGGTCTTGGAGTCCCGCTGTGGGCTCAGTTTTTCAGGCGGTGAAGTTTATCTGAACGTGGCGGGCGGATTACGCATCGGCGAGCCCGCGGCGGACCTCGCGGTGGCGGCTGCCTTGACCTCCTCTTTGACCGGGGTTCCGTTGCCGGCAGATATGGTGGTGTTTGGTGAAATTAGTCTTTCCGGGGAAGTGCGCTCGGTTGGGCAAGCCGACGCCAGAATGAAGGAAGCCGCGAAACTCGGGTTTAGTTCTGCGCTTATGCCGACGCGCCGCGGTAAGAAAAAGAAATCAAACGGTTTTCTGGAACTTCGCGAGGTATCCGAGCTGCAGGATATGGTAAGCTACTTCGAGCGTGGCGGCGATTTGGCGGCCAAGGCAGTGAGCGGATAAGATGGAAGCTTTTGGTATTACATTCGGTGATGTCGCCATATTGGTTGTCCTGGTCATTGCCGGTCTCATGGGTTTGGCGTGGGGGCTGGTGAAAGCCATCCTGTTCGTTGCTACTTGGGTTGGCGCGGCACTCATCGCCTTCTATACATATGAAGATGCGACACCTTATTTTCAGGAACTGATCCAGGCTCCGGCTTACGATATATACGTCGCTCCGGCGGCTATATTCATCGTTAGTTTGATCGTCATGTTTTGGATCTTCTCGCGAATTTGGCTGCGGGTCCGTAAGAGCGAGTTCAGTGGTCTGGACCGTTCACTCGGTTTGCTTGGCGGCCTGATCGTCGGTTTGCTGATGGTTTGTGGGGCTTATTTGGCGGCGAATTGGGAGCTTGGTGAAGACGAGCTTCCGTCGTATATCGCGGACGCCCGTTTGCGGCCTTATGTCGAGACCGGGGCCAACGTTATCCGCACTTTCCTACCGCCCGAAGTACAGGAGAAGACGAAAGCAGCGGTCCGCGACACCCAGAGCAGAATCAATGACGCCCGAAGAACCGGGCGCGCGATGCAGCAACTGATTGAACGGGCCGGGGATAAGGATCAATCGCAGCCCGACAAACAAAAGGGCTACGCCCCACCGTCCCGGCGTGATATGGATCGACTCATCGAAAGTAAGCAGTAGCAAGCATGGTAACCACCAATCCTTACGACGACGACCACCTGCACGAAGAATGCGCTGTCTTCGGCATTTGTGGCTCAAAGGATGCAGCCGCGCATACCGCCCTCGGGTTGCATGCCCTACAGCATCGCGGCCAAGAAGCGGCAGGCATCGTCGCGGCGGGCAATGGGCAGTTCCATGCCCACCGCGAGATCGGTCTCGTTGGCGATATCTTCGGCGAGGCGCGGGTTATCGATCAGCTCGAAGGCACGATGGCCATCGGCCATACGCGATACTCGCCGACCGGGAAGCCCAATCTTCGGAACGTACAGCCGCTATTCGCTGATTTGGAATTTGGTGGTTTTGCGATCGCGCATAACGGCAATCTGACCAATGCCGTCGGGATTAGACACGAACTCGTTTGCCGGGGGTGCATCTTTCAGTCAACCACGGATACGGAAATTATCGTTCACCTGATGGCGACCAGCAGCGGTACGGTTGTTGATCGGATTGTCAGCGCATTGCGTCAGGTCGATGGCGCTTATTCGATAGTCGCCGTCGCGGAGGATTGTGTCATCGGTGTGCGGGACCCCCATGGCGTTCGCCCGCTGGTGCTCGGTAAACTCGGCGATGCCTATATATTGGCTTCTGAAAGCTGCGCCTTCGACATCATCGGCGCCGATTATGTGCGTGATATCGATCCTGGCGAATTGGTCGTACTTGATGAGAATGGCATTCATAGTCATCGTCCATTTCCGCCGGCCCAACAGCGGTTTTGCATCTTCGAGTATATTTATTTTTC
>CAXAGK010000602.1:0-2139 GCA_963968305.1 uncultured Rickettsiales bacterium
AACGATTCATGAACCTGATCGATGTATTGTATGAAAAGAAAGTCAATTTAGTGGCGTCCGCCGATGCACCGCCGGAGGAACTCTACGCCGCTGGTACGCATGCTTTCGAATTCCAACGGACCACCAGCCGGCTGGTGGAAATGCAGACGCCAGAATATATCGATTTACCCCATGCCGGGACAAACGGGTGATGCCAGACAAGACCCCTCAATCGACCGAGTTGATCGTGCGCCCGTCACTGCCGCGAAATTTACTCTTCTCCGTGACCTGCATCAGTTTCGGTGTCCTTCTCATCTTGATGGCCCACGAAGGCCGAACGGATATTTTCCCGGCCTATCTCGTCGCTTTACTCATGACGGCAGGCTCCGCAGTTTTGCTCGGATCGCATTTGCCGAACGCGTCGTTTCTCCGGCTGACCCGGGAAGGAGTCGAGATCCGCGAACTCTTTAAGTCCCGATACTACAATTGGAGCGATGTGGGTCAGTTCGCTATGCGACGCAGATTGCTCGGCTCGTCCATCGCATTCATGTATCTAGACCCTGACACGGAAATCCCTCTGGAGCAGGCGGTTCCTGCCGGTTATACGCTCTCCTCGCATAAGCTGCTGGAGACCATGAACGAGTGGCGAGATCGTTGGGCACGGCCCCATCGAGACTGATCCCTAACCCTCACGATGGTTGAATCGGTCGCACCCTCGAGCATCTGCTTGCCCTCCACAGGAAATCGCTGTAGGACACGCGAAGAATTCACAGATTTCGCCGCTGCGGGCCGACAAAATCCAATTGATCCTCCGAAACAGCTCGCACGACGCAGGACAAAGAGGAACTTCTCATGGCACGCAATAAAATCGCACTCGTCGGCGCCGGCCAAATCGGCGGCACACTGGCCCTTCTGGCAGGACTGAAAGAACTTGGCGATGTCGTACTGTTCGACATTGTAAAGGGCGTGCCTCAAGGCAAAGCCCTCGATCTCGAACAGGCCTCCACCGTCGAAGCCTTTGACGCGTCAATCAAAGGTGCGAACAGCTATGCGGGATTGCGCAATGCGGACGTCGTGATCGTCACCGCCGGCGTGCCACGTAAGCCAGGCATGAGCCGCGACGATCTGATTGGCATCAACACCAACGTAATGCGCCAAGTTGGCGCGGGCATTAAGAAGTACTGCCCGAAAGCCTTCGTCATCTGCATCACCAACCCGCTCGACGTTATGGTCGGTATTCTACGCGATGCCTGCGGCCTACCGCACAATCGCGTCGTCGGCATGGCCGGCGTACTGGACAGCGCCCGCTTCCGTCTTTTCCTCGCGCAAGAGTTCGGCGTCTCAGTCGAAGACGTGACCGCGTTCGTACTCGGCGGCCACGGCGATTCAATGGTGCCGTTGGTGCGCTACTCGACAGTCGCCGGTATCCCGGTGCCGGACCTGATCAAAATGGGTTGGACCACGAAGAAGAACATCGACGCCATCGTCAAACGCACGGCAAACGGCGGCGGCGAGATTGTCGAACTGCTCGGCAACGGCTCGGCCTTTTACGCGCCGGCGTCGTCGGCAATCGCCATGGCGGAATCCTATCTTCTCGATAAGAAACGCGTCCTGCCCTGCGCCGCGTATCTAAACGGCCAATACGGCGTCAAAGGTCTCTATGTGGGCGTGCCCGTCGTGATTGGTGCCAAGGGTGTTGAGAAAATCGTCGAAATTTCACTCAATGCCTCCGAGAAGAAGGCGTTCCAGACATCGGTCGGACTCGTTAAGGGGTTGGTGAAGGTCGTTGAGAAGATGGAAGCCAAGGAGAAGGCGGCCGCCACGAAGAAATGATTTGCGACCCATCTAAGACATGGTGGTAATGTTTCCTTTACCGTTTGCGTGCAGAATTAGATGTTTTGACAAGAACGGTGAGGAACATCGCCAACTCATAAGGCAATCAGCGTGACCATATGAATATTCACGAGTACCAAGCAAAAAGCCTTTTAAAGAAATTCGGCGTCGCCGTACCTAATGGCGGAATTGCCTACACAACCGCGGAAGCAGTCGACGTCGCGAAGTCGCTTCCGGGTCCGGTATGGGTCGTGAAAAGCCAAATCCACGCAGGTGGACGCGGTGCCGGGCGGTTCAAGGACGGCGATCCCGAAAAGGGCGGCGTCC
>CAXAGK010000603.1:0-2131 GCA_963968305.1 uncultured Rickettsiales bacterium
CTTTTAAATGCTCAAACAACAGATTCGGTCATAACTCCATGTGGGACAATCTCTGTACGATGCACGCACGTACGGATTTCGACCCGGCAGAGCGTCGGGTCTTGCGTCGGGTGACCGTGAGAGGCGAGCAGCCTGAAGCTGCGGCGGCCTGATCAGGCCGCTTGCTTCTCGTCTTCGGCGTCGCCCGCGGCACCAATCCCATTCAGATAATTTTCCCAGACCACGAGGTTTTCCCGGCAGGCACGGACCACATTGTCTTCCATGGAGAGTTTCTCCGCGTATTCGGCGACCGTCTTCCAGCCGAGATTAGAGTGCTCGATATCCGCCGGACCATGGATTTCAAAGAACTCCAATTGGTCGTCGGATAGACCGAACAATTCGCCCCACCTTTCGCGTTCGAGGCCGAACCAGCCATGTCCCAGCATTGTCCCCGTGCCGTAACCGGGAATGTTCGCGCGCTCAGCACAGGTGTTTCCAATTAGCCCTTCCAGCCAATGAGTCGTCCCCATTAAGCCGTTCCAGGCATTCCAGCACATTTGAGTTGAAGGTAAGGGCCCGGCGCTTCGGATGTCTTTTTCTAAATTCATGCCGATATGCATCCCCAATCCTTCGAGAATTTCCCAATGCGCTCGTCCGCCGCCGTGTTCGTGATCGCCGATCACTTCTTGTGAGCAGGCGTCAATGATCTTCAGTCGCACTTCCCATACGGGACAGTTCGTCGCGACTTTAAGTTTCAAGACAGAGTTGCGTTGCCGAGTGTTTAGGCGATGTTGACGAACGAAGTTGCGTGCACGGCCCGGCGTCATTGGTTCATGGAAGAAGCGGGTTCGCATGGCGAAATCTTGTACCTCTGTATCCAGACGCTCGACCACATTAGTGCTCATTGGATTCTCCGTCTTATCATCAAATTTATATACTTTGGGCAGCTAACGAACTTCTCAGTCATGTATGGCAAGGAGAATGGCAAATCAGAAACCACGCTCTTCCGGGCCGGTCAGGGCGCGCCGCACGATTGATTGCATGAGGCCGACCAACGCCGCGTGATCTGTGGCATCTACGCCGTCAACAGCGGCAATAACCTTACCAGTCCCGCCATCCGTCAGACCAATCTCGACGCCTTTTTCAATCAGCCGCAGTTCATCTTCGGCGGAGTGGCATAAGCCAGCATCGCCTTGGAGAAGTGCGAGCGCGGCGACGACGCCGGCGCAACCTAAATTGGACGTGGTCGCGATTACCAGAACGTCTGTGGGTACGATGCTGAATACGCCCCCGCCGCAGGGTGTGCGATCGCAATAGTTCAATTCGGACAGGGTTTGGGAAATGATTTCGTGGATCTTACCACAACCAATTTCATTGCCGCCATCGGCGATACCGATAGATGATTTTCCTAGCTTTGACATGTGGTTGAAAAGTGTATCTGCATTGCCTCGGAAATCCGATCTCGAGACACCTGTGGCGCCGTATAATATACCGTTTGGATTACCGCCCAAGCGTTCGACGGCCACGGCGACGTCGAGCGAATTGGCAATGTCAATCTGAGCGTCTTCGTCGCCCCGCTCCAGGCGAACTACCGAGGCCTCTATCTCCAGCCAATCTAAGAGTCTTTCAATTGGCATGGCCGCGGCATCGTCAGTATAGAAATTGACCGTATGACCAATCTTCCGAAGAGCTTGCGCCAAAACCACCGAGCCTAGCGGGCCGTCGTTTTCGCCCAGAGGCATTTTCTCGGGGACTTGTGCACCGGTTACGATACCGATCACGCGTGGAGGGCCACTTAGAAGTTGGGCGGCTCCACCGACCATGGAATCGTCGTGAACGGATTGTGCCGCTTCGAATAGCCGGGCTTTGACGCCGTAAGGCAGAGCAGCACCTTGCAATTCGAGGGATTGAAGCCGGTCGATATTGGCGAGGGCGATTCCGAGGTCGAGCATTGTCCGTTTACCGTAATGTTCGAGGGAGATACTCCTAAATCTAGGGCGGGAAGTCGGCGAAGCGATCTTTCAAGTGTGAATGTCGATAAGTAGATTGTTTGAACCGACATTTCCCAAGTCATCTTCAAACTTGGCATGAATATACAAAATCACACCATTTCTTAAAGGTTTATCTTCTCCAACCACACTACACCTCCAGC
>CAXAGK010000604.1:0-2131 GCA_963968305.1 uncultured Rickettsiales bacterium
CCTCAAGATCGATGACCGACGGTTTCGCTTCGGCAACCAAGGTTTCACCGAATCGAATTGACACCTGGCCATCCAATCGATCAACCCGCATCGGCTCGGCCAATGGTGGCGGGCTGCGGAGCGTGACTTCCGCCGTGCTGTCGAACAAATCTGCGATAGCCCCCGCCACGTAGCCGCCATGTCCGGAGCCCGGCGGGCCGTTAAATTGTCGATCGATTGTCATGAATTCAGTCATAGTGCCCCTAACCCGTGTTCGGCTTTTAACAAAGATAGAGAGTAATGGAACCGCATCAACGCGGCCGCCACATCGCCCATCACTTGTGCGTGTAGCTGTGACCATCCGCACACAAACCTGCGGAAGAGCGTGCTAGTGTTTTCAAAATGACGAGAGGCAAATCATGATCGAGCGACACCTCGGCACCATGATGGGTGCCCTTCTTGCGTTCCTTATCCTGGCCGGTTGCACAACAACGGAGCAGCCGGTCCCGCCGCTGACGCCTACTATGCCCGGGATTAGTGAGGGCAAAGCCCGCGTTGTGTTTTTGCGCCAAAGCTCAGTATTCCAAGCGGGCAAACCAGTCGAGTTGGAAATCAACGGTGCATCGGTCGCAAAATTGCGGAACCGGTAATACATCTTTTTCGACATGCCGGCGGGCGAACATTATTTCGTGGTTAGCGTATTCCCCCATACCGGCGCTTTTCGTTCGGACCTAACCTTAAAGGAAAAACAAATCCGCTTCCTGCTTGTCCGACCGGATACCCGCCAAGACAATCAGCGGTCTCTCTTCCGCGATTCCAGGAAGTTTGATTTGGATGGCGGTCAAATCGACGTGCAGGAAATCGGGCAAACAGAGGGCGAGACATACCGCCGTGCAATGCATTGGCGCGAACCCCTCGCATCGGTGCCGAAGTTGCAGAGAAAGCGGAGCTAGATAACCGCGTCTGGCCGTCGTGCTTAAAGAGACGCATCAATAATGTGCCGTTTCAGGCTTCATGCGCTATATCCTTGGGAAACTAACCAACCAAAGGGGAAATGCCATGTTACTCGACGTTCGCACCTATACCTGCCGTCCGGGCACGATCAAAAAACACCTCGCCGTTTACGCCGAGTTGGGCGCTGGGCCGCAATCGAAGAATCTCGGCAAGCCGCTGCTCTACATGACGACGGAGACCGGCAATCCGAACCAATACGTCCACATCTGGGCCTATGAGAGTGCGGGCGACCGGGAAGCCAAGCGGGCGAACCTGTGGTCGGACCCAGATTGGATCGCCTATACCCAAGAGAGCGCGAAACTCGGCGCCCTTGAATCGCAAGAGAATCGCTTGATGGTACCGGTGGATTTCTTCCCACAGCCGAAGGTTCAAGAATAGCCATCGAAATTCCGCCGAACGCTCCATATCCTTCTCTGGACTGAATGAGTTTTAAGAGTGGGAGATAGCGGAATGGCGGATACAGGAAAACGGCCGGAGACGGCGCTCAGCAAAGTACGGGTGCTTGATCTCGGCCGCGTTCTCGCGGGCCCTTATTGCGGGCAAATTCTTGGCGACATGGGAGCCGAGGTCATTAAAGTTGAACATCCGGAGCGCGGCGACGACACCCGCGCTTGGAAGCCACCCGCGATCGGCGACGATGCCGCGTATTTCTGCGCCGTCAATCGAAACAAACGCAGCATCGGTATCGACCTGGCCTCGGACGAAGGCCGTAAACTTCTGCTTGAGTTGGCCAAGAACAGCGACGTACTGGTCGAGAATTTCCGCCCCGGCGTTACCAAACGGCTCGGCATCGACTACGCCGAAGTCGCCAAGGTCAATCCGAAGCTGATCTATTGCTCCATTTCCGGTTTCGGCCAGGAAGGCGTGATGGCGCAACGCGCTGCCTACGATTACGTCGTGCAGGCAACCTCTGGCGTCATCGCATTGACCGGAGAGCCCGACCGCATCCCGATCCGATGTGCGGGGGCGATTTCCGATTACGGTACCGGTCTTTGGAGCGTTGTGGCGGTTCTGTTCGCTTTGATGGAGCGGGACCGTAACGGCAAGGGCCAGCACATCGACATGGCGATGAACGACACCACGATGTTGTATCTCAGCCATGTCGCGGCGATGTATTTCAAGGACGGCGTTACCCCGA
>CAXAGK010000605.1:0-2119 GCA_963968305.1 uncultured Rickettsiales bacterium
CATTCGCGCCGCAAATTCTTTCGACGTCAGTTCATCTATTGGAACATCGTAGAAGCGCGGGTCGCCGATCCTGGTGTCCTTGTCGATGGTGGCGATCTTCATCGCCTCCGCAACCACACGGATATATTCGGGCGAGTTATGACCCATGGCCCGGAGGTCGAAGTTCTCGAGGATATTTAGCATCTCGATCAGCATAATGCCGCCGCCGGGCGGATGATTGGTTGAGAAGCGATATCCCCGGTACTCACCCCAGAGCGGCTCGTTTTCTTCCGGTGCGCAATTCGTGAGATCTTCGTGAGAGATAAGGCCGCCATTGACTTTCATGTCGGCGACGATCTTGTCGGCAATTGCGCCTTGATAGAAATCTTCGATCCCGTGTTCCGCAATCCGCTGCAGGGTCCGACCCATATCCGGATTGCGTAGGATTTCACCGACGCCGAGGACCGTGCCGTTCTCGCGGCAGTAAATTCTTCGCGTTGCCGGTAACTTGTTTACCATGGAAATGTTGGCGTCACGGCCCGCGAACGGTGGCATGTTCCAAAACGCGCTCATATGCGGGCGAATCATAACGCCGTCCTCGCAATACGCGATGGCCGGTTCGATCAGCTCCGCAATAGATTTGGTGCCATAGCGCGACAGCACCTCGCCGAAGGTTGCCAGAGTGCGCGGCGTGGTGATGGCGCCGTATCCGAATTCGTTGACGCGGCCTTTCAGAATGAAACCCCATCCGTCGAGCGCCTCATGTTCGATCAGGTGCTCCCACATGTCCGCCTTGGTCGCGAGGGGCGAGCGGCCATGAAAGTCGAATGTGGTGTGAACGCCGAGTGACGGTAGATAGAGCTGAATATTGCCGAATCCGGCGATGCCGCACATCTGCGGATCGACCGCTGTCTGCACCAACGCGCAGGCGATGGTCGCGTCGACGGCGTTACCACCAGCTTTAAAGACCTCGATACCCGCTTCGACGGATTCCGGTTGCGGGGTGGAAATCATTCCATGGGTCATATGTGCGATTTTCCCGGCGGTAATGGCGAATAACGGTCAGGGGCATATTTACCTTTTGAACGGGTGATTTCCAAAAGATAATGCAGCTCGTTGATCCTCCGGAATTGTTTTGGATAATTTGTATGTGCGGCATCGTTGGCCTCTATCTTAAGAACCCTGAAATTCGCGATCGGCTCGGTGCTTATTTTTCGCCCATGCTGGAACAAATGTCTGACCGAGGTCCCGACAGCGCTGGTGTCGCCATCTATCGGGACGAGGTGTCTCAATCCGCCAAAGTAACGCTGTATGATCCTGATCCCAATTTTAATTGGACGGAGGTCGCTGCCGACTCCACCCGCGATTTAGGCGTCGACATCTCGGTAGAGCGCATATCAAGCCACGCGATTTTGAGTGGCGAGATAGAGTCCGCCACTTTGCGTAGCTGGATTGAGGAAAAAAGGCCGAACATTCGAGTTATGAGTTCGGGCAATAATCTCGAAATTTATAAAGAGGTTGGACTGCCGTCCGATGTTTTGACCCGCTTTGGTATCCCGCAGGTCAGCGGTAGCCATGCGATTGGCCACACCCGAATGGCGACGGAAAGTGCCGTCACGACGGAAGGCGCGCATCCCTTCAATACCGGCGACGATTTATGCCTTGTTCATAACGGTTCGCTTTCCAATCACCATCGGTTGCGGGATTGGTTGCGGGAGCATGCAGATTTTAAATTCCAGACGGAGAACGATAGCGAAGTCGCTGCCGCCTATCTGACTTGGCGCCTTGGGCAGGGGGCGACGATAGCGGAAGCGTTGGAGGCGGCGCTGCTCGATCTTGATGGTTTCTATACGTTTGCGATCGGCACGCGCGATGGTTTTTCGGTGTTGCGAGACCCAATTGCCTGCAAACCCGCCGTGATGGCGGAAACAGATGACTGGGTAGCGATGGCCTCAGAGTTTCGGGCCTTGGCGCAATTACCGGGCGTCGATGCGGCGCGTGTTTGGGAGCCGGAACCGGCGACCGTCTATAGCTGGGGGCAAGTCTGAGTCGATGGAAACCATAGATCTTAATTTGATCCCGGTGCGGGAGCTGAACCAGCGCCTGCAAATGCGCGACGGTATCCTAAGCGAGCAGGAAT
>CAXAGK010000606.1:0-2110 GCA_963968305.1 uncultured Rickettsiales bacterium
AGACGCGCCTTCAGGGGCATCCGACGGTGCCGGTGGCGCCGGTCGTCCTGGCACTTGGCGAGAGGGACGGGAGGAGCGGCAAGGATGTATTGACTGCATTTGCCGCCGGTGTTGATGCCGAATGCCGGGTCGGCGCTTATATGGGCATGACCCATTACGAGAAAGGCTGGCATTCTACGGCAACTATCGGGACATTCGGCGCGGCGGTCGGTGCTGCGCATCTGATGGGGTTGGACGGTGAGAAATGCGCGCTGGCGATGGGTATCGCGGGCACGCAAGCGGCGGGTCTGAAATCCATGTTCGGCACTATGTGTAAACCGCTTCATGCCGGAAAAGCCGCGCAAAATGGGTTGTTTGCCGCAAACATGGCGGCGCGCGGGTTTACCTCACGCTCCGACGTGTTGGAGCGCCACCAAGGTTTCGCGCATACCCAATCGGAAGCGCCGAATATCGAGGCGGGTTTGCTTGGCTTGGGTGAGCGTTTTGAAGTTCGGGATACCCTCTTCAAATATCATGCGGCTTGTTACGGCACGCACGGGACCATCGAAGCCATTCACGCGATGCAGAAGAAGGCGGCGATCGATCCCGACAATATCGAACGGATTGAAGTGGCGGTTCGCACCGGGTTTCTCGATGTTTGCGGGATTCCGACACCGACGACCGGCTTGGAAGGGAAGTTTAGTCTGCGCTTCTGCGCGGCCATTGCCATCGCCGGTGAGGATACGGCGCGCCTGGAGACCTATAGCGATGAGAACGTCTATAGCCCGGCTTTGGTGGAGCTGTTCCAGAAGGTTGTCGTCAGCGAGAAGAATACGCTGGAACGCATGGAGGCCGAGGTTACCATTCACACCAAGGATGGCGTCGTCCATTACGAAAAATACGATGCGGGCATCCCGGCGGCCGATCTTTCGGCGCAATGGGAAAAACTCGTGAAGAAATTCCGGGGATGTTGCGATCCAGTGATCGGTAAAGAGAAGACCGAAAAAGTGATCGAGACAGTGTCCAAGTTGGAGACACTGGATAATATCTCCGAACTGATGCTCGACTGTTCCTAACGCGTTAGCCTAGCCGAAGCGTTTTGCGCTCCGTACGCAGCGCTTCGGCGATATTTTCTAGGACCGTCTCCCAATCGCCGAAATCAGGCTGAAGCCAATGTCGCAAGCTGGGATGCCAAGGGTTGGTGTTACCTTCCAATCGCCACCGCCAATTCGGTGCAAGGGAAATCAGCACCCATACCGGTATATTTATCGCGCCAGCGACTTGGATGACAGACGTGTTAACGGAGATCAAAAAATCCAACTGATCGAGCGCTGCCGACGCCTCAGCGAACCCGGTCAACCGCCGAGATCCCCGATGTGCGCGGCGAACCGCGCGAATTGCACCGCGTCTTCAAAGCATTGTTTCCAATTGGCGAATACGGACTCACCGTTCAATTCCTTGCCCGTCCAGACCAGGGAGTTGAGATCGTGTGGGGTAAATTCCTGCGTCGCCCATCGCCAGGCGTAATGTCCGGCGCGTTTTCGATGGCGTCGCGATGTATTTGGAAAATGCTCGGGGTCTTGATAGGCACTACCGGCGTTATTCCGTATATGAGGTTTCTCCGGCGCGGATTGCAATCCTTCGAGACAGACCTCCAGTACCTCCTCGTAGTAATCGCTGTTGTTCAACAGACGGGCCAAATTGTAACAGGCTTCCGCATAGTCGCCGCGATGGGCGATTGCCGCTCCGTAAGATTTTGCCGCAGCTGTTTTATCGTCTTTCAGCCCGTAGGTATTACCGAGATTGTATTACGCCGCCGCGAAGTCCGGACGAACCCGGATGGCTTCCTCGAATTGCGTGATGGCCCCTTCGACATCTCCCAGTCGGCGCAACACCGCCCCTAGGTTGCTATAGGCATCCGCGAACTCTGAATCGAATTCGCATGCCTCCTCAAGCGCCGCCGCGGCTTCGAAAAACCGTCCCTGATGCGCCAACGCGGCACCACGTTCGTTGGCTTCACGTGCGGCGGCTTGTTCAAGGGAGAATTCTGTTGGTGGCGTGGACACGGTGATCTGACATGTTGATTCGGTTGGCGAATTCATTGAGCCATAAGGACACGATCTGTCAATCA
>CAXAGK010000607.1:0-2105 GCA_963968305.1 uncultured Rickettsiales bacterium
TCAGGTTGAAGCTAATACATCACTAGATTAGTTTGCCTAGAAGAAATTTTCCCTATAAGAAAGAATAGGATAGGGGATTCACCATTCGTTAGGGCGCTAAAAATTTGCCAGACGGAATTTGGGCCGGCGAACACTTCGTAAATGGCGCGCCAGAGGGTGGTGACCAGCGACTCAAGGCGCTGTTTGCGTATTGGCTAACGCTCGGCAAGGCAGCGAACCTCCCAAGACGAACTGACTTTGACTCCACCGAAGTCCCTCGTTTGCTTGTAAAAATAGCGCTTCAAGACGTCGTCCGAGACCCCATTCGTTTTAGATACCGATTGATGGGAAGCGACGTAATTCAATTACGGGAATCGAACCACACCGGCCAATGGCTGCACGAAATCTATCCAAACTTTGAACAGTAAATAACCTACAAGCGTCTTGCTACTGTGGTAGAAGAGCGGCGATCTATTTGGTTTATTGGCCAGCCGACCCACCATTTAAGAAGCGAATTCTGGCTTCGCGAATTACTGCATCTTCCCTTTGCCGACGATGGCGAATCCGTCGACAGGCTTCTAACTACCGTTCTCGTTCACCGATAATTTTTGGCACGCAAGGATTGCCCACCATTTCATTTCCTGCATAGTTTATTATTCAGGAACTGGACACCGTAACGGAGTTACGCCATGCCGCTCGACAACACTCGTATTCATGACGTGCCGGACGACTTGCTCGCGGCGATCGACTATTGTTTCGAGCAAGGCTGGACGGACGGCCTGCCGGTCGTCCCGCCGAGCGTTGGGCGAGTCGAGGAGATGTTACAATATGAGGGACGTCCGCCTGAGACCGTGATCGCGAACCATCCAGCGACTGGATTTGAGTGCACGGTCCATGCAGCGGCGGTCAACGCCGTGATGGCCGGCTGTAAGCCGGAATATTTCCCGGTCGTCGTCGCAGCCTTGGAAGCGATGAATGAGCCCGACTTCAACTTTCACGGATCAACAGCGAGTACTGGTGGATCGGCTCCGCTGATGATCGTCAGCGGACCGATGGCGGACGACCTCGGCATGAATTCAGACGTTAATCTGTTCGGTCCGGGCAACCGCGCGAACGCCACCATGGGCCGCGCTGTACGCTTGATCCTCATGAACGTATTCCGGATGATCCCGGGTGTGTCCGACAAATCAACCCAAGGTCACCCGGGCAAATTCACCTTCTGCATCGCTGAGCGCAGCCGCGACAATCCCTGGCCGTTGCTGGTCGAGGATCAGGACTATCCGGAAGGTGTCAGCAGCGTCACCGTCCTCGCGGGCGGCGGCTTTTGCAATGTGGAGAACCACGGCGGCAATACTCCTGAGCAGGTATTGGGCGCGGTCGCAGACGCGATGGCGAATTATGGCTGCATCACGCTTGGACAATCGGCGGTCGTCCTGGCGCCGGAACATGTGCGGGTGATCGAAGCCGCCGGATGGAGTAAGATTCAGGTAAAGGAATTCTTGTTCAGTCGGGCCTATCGCACAGTCGACGGCATGAAGTCCGTCGGCAAATATCGCCAGCGGGAATACGACAAACAACATGCGGATGGCGGCACGCATCCGCTGGTAAAGGACGGCCAATTGCACCGGGGCCTTACGCCCGACGATATTCTGGTGGTCATGGGCGGCGGCGATGCGGGCGGACATTCCTGCTTTATCCCGTCCTGGAGCCGGGCCCGATCTTCCTTGATGCAGTCGAAGCCCATCGGCGTCTGCATCGACTGCGATTGAGTATAGGAGAGACGACATGCAACTCTATGACCCCACCGTCACGGGCCCCGAGCGAAACTTCGCCCGCGCGGCCGCCCTCGGCGATCTTGACGGCAAGACCGTCGGCATCCTGGAGAACGGCAAGCTGAACGCGGTCAACATGCTGCGGGAGACCGCCATCTTGTTTGAGCAACGCCACGGCTGCACCATCGCGCCGGTTTATTCCAAGTCGAACGCCAGCGCGCCTGCCCCCGGAGACACGCTAGAAGTTGCGGCCAAGGATGTTGATTTCTTGATTACCGGGCTTGGCGATTGAGGGAGCTGTTCGACGTGCAGTTTGCATGACGGCATCAGCTTCGAACAATTGGGAAAACGCGC
>CAXAGK010000608.1:0-2105 GCA_963968305.1 uncultured Rickettsiales bacterium
ATTCGTGTTGTCCTTTCAGTAATATGAGAGGTTAGCACGGGTTCTCCAGATCAGGAATTCGAGAGGCCGAACCAGGGGCGGCAGCGAATGCCGAGCCAAGTTCCCCCGAGGGCGGCGATAATCCAAAGCCAGCCATGCAAGCTGGTAGAGGCAACGCCGGTGACGAACGCGCCGATATTACATCCAAACGCGATCGGAGCGCCGTAGCCCATCAGCAGACCGCCGATGACGGCGGCGGCCAATAAGCGCCACGGTAGCCGGAATCGTCCGGCCAGTCCGGCGGCGGTCAGCGCCCCCAATATGATGCCGATATCCATCACAGAAACCGTGTCTTCGAGGATAGGGTGGTTGAGTGCGTATTCCTGGTAGCCACCGGTCCAGAACCAAACGCCGTCGGCACTCCATCCGAGGGGTTGGGCGACCTTGGTGCCCCATAGGCTGAACGCCCAAGTGATGCTCCAAGGGTGTCCGGCGATCATTAGGCTAAGCCAGCTCAATAGTGCCAACGCCAACGCGCCCCACAAAAACGGCCAGCCGCCGGTCAGGAGATGTGCCGAATTGAAAGGTGCGGGCGGCACCTGTTCGTCTCGGCCCCAGCGGCGCAGTCCCCTCTACAGAGCGGCCAATACATCGAGTTGTACGACGACCGCGCCGGACCAGCCGATTTCCTTGCCGAGCACAAAGGTGCCCGCGCGCCAAGTCTGGTTCCACCACTGCATGTCCAGGTTCGCCTAAAACGATCCGGCGCAGAAGAATGCGATTGTCGCGACCATCCGCGTGCTGCCACCACCGAGCGTGAACAAGGTTCCCGAGCCGCAACCGTTCCCGAGCTGCATGCCGAGGCCGAACATGAAGGCGCCGATCAGCACTTGCATGCCGACTGGTGCATTGGCGCCGTACGCCTCAATGCCGAATCCCCTCCCTTCGGCCAATACGGGTGCGAAGAGAAGCGTGGCGGACGCGATCAGGATGAGTTGCGCGCGTACCGCCGCGGTCTCGCGATTGACGATCATGCGCCGGTACGCGGCCGTGAAGCCAAAAGCGGTATGATAAAGGACGAGGCCCCCCGCCGAGGCCTAATAGGATCGGCATGCGCCAGCCATGGGCGGCGGCGAGGGCCGCAACTGTGATTAATCCGGCGATCCCGATTCCGATCACCCGCCATTGCGGACTGGATGTGGTGATGGGGAGCGCGGACACGCGGCCTGCCTATTTGCCGGTTGTGCCGGAGACGATCTTTGCCCAGAGGTTGTCCAATTCCTTGGCCATCGCGTCCAGGTCGCTGCTGTCGCATACGCCGAAGATCGCGCTCGGCTTGCGATAGGTCAGCGTGGCGGTGGCGTCGGCATTCTCTTTTACGTAAAAGCGCAACGGTGCTTCGATGCCCGAAGGCACGCTCGCTTTCAACATGCGGACCGCGAAATCGTTGCGGTAGACGCCCAGCACCAGATTACCAAGAATTTTGATGCCCCGATGTTTCGCGCCGGCGCTGGCGCTGGCCGAGGTGACCACATACATGCCGCTTTTCTCGATGGCGGATTCCAGTCGAGTGCGCAATTGACCGAAGCTGTACTTGGTCGCGATAACTTCGGTTCCCGGATACGGCGTTGCATTTCCCGCAATCGCGTGCACCGAGAACGACGCGGTCGAGTTCAAGGTGGCCAGCGCGAGGCCGAAAACAAGTTTATGCATTGGACGGTTTCCTCACAGGCAAAAGGGCACTCGTATTTAGCGCCGTGAATGCTGCGCATGGAAAGGGTTGCGGTTCAAATTACCGCGAGGCGAGATTTACCAGACAAGATGTCGCGCGACGTAGGTCGGGGTTGCGCCGTATTGTGCGTAGAGTTTTGCAAGGCTCACCGGCATGTGCGCGCCGTCCGCTTGAAGGTCGAGTTCCGGGCGATGGATACCGTCGGTGATAAACAGGGAATCGAAACCGGCGGCGCTGGCGCCCGCGATATCATGGTGCAGAGAATCGCCGATGGCGAGAATACGTCGAGGGTCTGCGGCCTCGTCGCCCAAAGCCATTTGATATGCCCCCGGTGTCGGCTTGCCGTGCCATCGTACATATCCGCCGAGCGCTTCATAACGCCGCGCGACGACGC
>CAXAGK010000609.1:0-2093 GCA_963968305.1 uncultured Rickettsiales bacterium
CGCTGAACTGAGGACAATCGATCATGTCTCCGCGCGACATCGAAACCGTCGTCACGGCCCATCAACAGCGGGAGGGCGCAGGGTTCCTCGTTCGCCGCCCGGTCCCGACGTACGGCTTGGATCAGCTTGATCCCTTCTTGATGCTCGATGAGGTTGGTCCCGTGGATTACGCGCCTGGGGAGGCACTCGGCGCGCCGGATCATCCACATCGGGGCTTCGAGACCGTATCCTACATTCTTTCTGGCGAGAAACTGCACGAAGACTCGACAGGTAAATTGCAATTGATCGGCCCCGGCGACGTGCAATGGATGACCGCCGGTGCGGGCATCATTCATTCCGAACTGCCGGGTCCCAATTTTTTGAAATCAGGGGGCCGTGCGCACGGATTCCAGATTTGGGTCAACCTACCATCAAAGGACAAAGCGGCGGAGCCCGGTTATCAGTATCTGCCGGCAAAGGACATTCCGATCGCCACCAGCAGTGATGGTGGCATAGAGGTCACTATCATCGCAGGCGAGGCCTTCGGCACCAAAGCTTCTATCGGCACCCACACGCCGATCTGGCTGCAAGATTGGAAAGTCGCCCCTGGTACGACCACGGAGATCGACATCCCGGTGAGCTATAATGCAGCGGCGTATGTCTTTGACGGTGGGATAAATTTCGGTTCTGCCGAGACGCTCGTGGAACGCGGCCAATTGGCAAAATTCGGTCCTGGCACAACGCTCGCCGTGAGCGCCTTACGGGCAGGCCCGGGCGGCCGTTTTCTGCTTCTGGCCGGCGAACCCCTTGAAGAACCCGTTGCTTGGCACGGGCCCTTCGTCATGAACACAGAAGAGGAAATTGCCGTCGCTGTCGACGATTATCGAGACGGCCGAATGGGCCGGATCCAGCGCTAAGAATTGGAAGTAGCCGTACTACCGGTGGCTTCAGTGAATGGCCTCGAGGCCTGCCTTCTCGCGGTGGACTGTTCTATTCGCCGGGAATGTCACGTTGGCGGTCGTGCCCACCCCAACTTGGCTTTCCAGATGTATCGCACCGCCATGCAGCTTCATGAGATTGTGGCAGAGGTGGAGCCCCAACCCGGTTCCTTCATGTGATCTGGTGGCACTGCTGTCGGCTTTTTGAAAGGGCTTTAACGCCTTTTCAATATCGCCCTCGGACATATCGACGCCGGCATCAGCAACTGAAATTGTTATGCTCCCCTGAATGTTACGGCCGAATACTTAAATGGCACGGCCCTGCGCCGTGAATTTCACCGCATTGGAAAGCAGATTGTTAAGGATTTGAGTGATCGAGCGCTCGTCCCCTCTCAGCATCGGTAAACCAGACTCTATCTCCGTGCTGAGTTGTAGGTCCGCGGCTTTGCTCAGTGTTGAAATCATTCGCATGGAATTTTCGACAATCACCGAGACATACACCCTTTCCTCGGTAAGTTCGTATCTCCCAGCTTCGATCTTGGAAATATCGAGTATGTCATTGATCAAACTGACGAGGAGATTGCCGCTATCGTGAATGTCTTTCGCATATTCCTCATAATGCGGATCACCAAGCGGACCAAAGGTCTTGGTCTCCATCATCTGAGTAAATCCAATGATCGCATTGAGCGGTGTGCACAGGTCATGACTCATATTGGCGAGAAATTCCGATTTTGCCTGGTTTGCCGCCTCGGCTTCCACCTTCGCCGCCAGAACCTCTATTTCCGCGCGCTTGCGCTCGGTAATGTCGACCGAACTCGCTATGACATACTCGACGACGCCGTTGTCGTTGAGAACGGGAACGAACGTGGTGTGCAGCCACACCTCATCGCCCTCAGAACTCAACAAGGGGCATTCTACACTTGAGGTTTCACCTACTTTTGCCCGATCCAAATGATCGGTTAACGGCGCCCGCATTTCCGCCTCATAAAACTCCGGAGGATAGATCGTCCCATAGTGAGCGCTGACATCAGGGATTTTGAGCATCTCAACCCCCGCGTGGCTCATGTAAACCAAGCGAGAATCCATATCGATAATCTTGTTGCAGACCGGGGAGCCCTCGAGGAGGGCGCGATTTCTCATCTCGGAATCGCGCAATAGTTCCTCGGTCCGTTCATG
>CAXAGK010000610.1:0-2091 GCA_963968305.1 uncultured Rickettsiales bacterium
GCTCCAAGGTGGTGGACTCGAAATCGCGTCCGGACCAGTAATGCTTGGGCAGGACCACTAGCTGGCCCAAGATAAGGGGCAGTTCGCGATTCTCGCCCTCCTTGAAGGTAAACTTGACCGTGCGCTCGCCGGTTTTCTCCACCTTGCCAACACTGCCGTAATAGAACCGGTAAAAGGGCCGGCCCTTTTCGACCAAGGTGTTGAAGGTCCAGATTACGTCCTCGACGGTGATTGGTTTGCCGTCATGCCACTTCGCCTCTGGGCGCAGCGTGAACGCCACCCAAGAGCGGTTGGCCGAGGTTTCGACATTTTCGGCGATAAGCCCATATTGCGAGAACGGCTCGTCCGCCGAGCTTTCCATCAAGCTGTCATAAATTGAGAAACTGCCTGCCGCCGCCCGTCCCTTTATGACAAACGGATTGAACGTGTCATACCCGCCGATGGCGCCGCGCGTGGTCTCGCCACCCTTGGGTGCGCTCGGATTCACGTAGTCAAAATGGGAGAACCCTGGCGCGTATTTCAAATCCCCATGCATGGCCAAGCCGTGCCCGCGATACGTCTCCGCGGCGATCGAAATTTGTGTTGCGGCCAAGAGACCGAAGAGGGTAAGAGTGGTTTTCAAGAACTGCATATTCATACATTCGCTTCCGAGGCTGCGGATTGCTAGTCTGTTGGCATTAACATCGGGTAGGAGACCGCTCGGCTCAAGAGGTCATACGCTGCTCACGTTGTTTTGACGGCGGGGGCAAGCCTGCCTAGGCTCGTAGCCTGAAGGGCACGGTGAAGAAATGGCGTCGTCGGCAACGACTCGGATCGCACATTACGTCTACGCGGCGGCGGATGGAGAAATGCGCAGCACGATGAAATCCATCGTCGCCTCGAGCTATGAGCGGGCTATAGAAGAGGCGTCAGAAAAAGCGCCTGCGGAAGAATTCGTCGTCTCCGTACATGCGGAGAGCGAGGACCAATTCCTTGGCTCGGTACGACATCAAGCCGCTAATATGTCCGAGCAAACTATCGATCCCAGGATCGTGGAATTGCTCTATGACGATGGCGGGGCGGGGGAAGAATGAGCGATTTACTACGGGAGCCCGCAGCGGGTCCCACTCTTTGGCAAGGCGACCAGTTCGCACGCGATCTTAGTTGGATCCATGAACTGTCGAGGGCAGATATTTCCGAACTTGAGGACGGTCTGGCGACGGCTCGGCGCTCCGGTGTGGAGCCGATCGGATTCACGCGCGAGAGTTTTCCGCTGCATGCGTTTGGGACGAAAATCGAGCAAATCCTGAATGAAGTTCAAAATGGCCGCGGATTTGCGATATTTCGCGGATTGCCGGTTGAACGCTATGAGCGCGCCGATCTCGAGATGATTTATTGGGGCATCGGGGCCTATATGGGCCAGGTGATCTCACAGAACGCCAAGGGCGATCTGATCGCCGAGGTGACGGATAAAGGTGCGAGCTATGATAACGGCGTCAACGACCGGGGCTATATGTCGAAGGACAAGCTGAATCCCCATGTCGACACGTCGGACATGACAGCGCTGCTTTGCCTACGCACCGCGGGCACGGGGGGTGTGAGTTCGTTGACGAGCTCGGCAGCGGTCTATAACGAAATCCTGTCCCGCCGCCCTGATTTGCTCGAGATGTATTATCGCGGTTTCCATCACGATCTGCGGGGTGAGGGACCGACCGGAAGTTTTGATGAGGTCACCCATAACCGCATTCCGGTTTTTAGCTATCATGAGGGCCTGTTGAGCTGTTGCTATAACGACAAGATCATGCGCTCCGCTCACGATAAGATCGGCCAACCGCTAACCGACGTGGAACGGGAAGCCGTCGATCTACTGCTGGAAGTCGCGGAATCACCGGAGCTTCGATGCGATTTCGAGCTCGAAGTCGGCGACATTCAATTCATCAATAACTACACGTTGCTGCATGCGCGTTCCGCCTTTGAAAGCGACCCCAACCCAGCGGAGCGGCGTTGCTTGTTGCGGATGTGGATGAATTGCCGAAACCCACGCCCTTTGGCCGCGAATTTCGCCGACCGTTATAACACCGGACCACGCGGTGGCATATTCGTGCGCGCCGC
>CAXAGK010000611.1:0-2074 GCA_963968305.1 uncultured Rickettsiales bacterium
CAGCGCCGCATGCAGATCGAGCAAATCGCCCGCCATGCCGCGTTCCAACACGAACCGCGTATAGGCCATGCAGGCGGACGCTTCCGGTGCCGATTGCATATCCGCTTCCGTCAGCCCCCATCCGGCGCAAAATTCCACATGCAATCCCATCTCGATATCGAGAATGGCGGACATGCCGGCCGCCGCTTGGCGCATGTCGGGCAGCGTGTCCGATTTGTAGACCGCCAGGGCATAGGCCCGCGCGAATTGGATTAAGAACAAATAATCCTGGATCAGATAGTGGCGGAAGGCCGCTTCCGGCAGCGTTCCCGCCCCCAACTGTCGGACAAAGTCATGCTCGACATACGCCGTCCAATCCTGTGTACAATTCGCTTTAAGTTGGTCAAACAGAATGTTGGACGAGGTCATCTGGCGTTCAATCCAATAACATGTTTCGGGTTTCGCCCGGCAGATTTACCCGCAGTCCGTCATTGTCTTCAGTGATGGTTATCTGACAGCCGAGCCGCGACGTCCGGGTCAGTCCAAAGGCAAGGTCAAGCATGTCTTCTTCATCTTCGCTCGGCGGCGGTAGTTTCTTGTACCAATCGGCATCGACGACGATATGACAGGTCGAGCATGCCATGCAGCCCTCGCAGGCGCCTTCGATATCGATATCGTTTGCGTGGGCAATTTGCAGGATCGTATCGCCGACCGGCGCCTCGACGGTTTTTTCGTTTCCGTCGCGATCGATGAATATCATATTTGGCATTTTGTCATCACCCGGCTCGCTTGCGGAGGCCGCTCCAGACTTCGATAAACTTATCGACTTCCTCTAGGGTATTTTCGGCACCGAAGCTAATCCGGATCGCACAACGACCGAGTTCGTCCGCGACTCCCATCGCCTGCAACACGTGGCTCTCGCCTACTTTACCGGAGGAACAGGCGGCTCCCGCACTGACCTCAATCCCGGCAAGATCAAGCGCCATTATCTGCGTTTCCGCATCAATTCCCGGCAGAGCCAACAAGGACGTGTTCGCGATCCGCGGAGCATCTTCACCGAAAATTACCGCATCCGGCACTGCCGCCACCGCACGGCGTTCCAATATGCCGATCAGATTAGCGACCCGGCCTATGGTCAATCGCTTCTCTTGGACCTCCCGGGCCGCGACGCCGAAACCGGCGATACCCGGGACGTTCTCCGTCCCCCCACGGTGGCGACGTTCCTGCCCTCCGCCCCGGATCAGCGCTTCAATCTCCATGCCTTCCGCCAAAATCAGCGCGCCCATCCCTTTTGGGCCACCCAATTTATGAGCCGAGATCGTCAGCATATCGACGCCAAGACGCTTCATATCGATGGGAATACGTCCCACCGCTTGTACCGCATCGCAATGAAACAACGCGCCCGCAGCATGGGCGCATTCCGCGGCTTCCTTGATCGGCTGAATGACCCCACTCTCGTTATTCGCCGCCATGACCGACACGACGGCAAAACGGCCCCGACGGCGCAGAGTCTTAGACAATGATTCCAATTCTACGACGCCATTCGCCGTGATGGCGATTTTCGGGTCGTCTGGGCATATTTCGAGTACAGACGGGTGCTCGATGGCCGACGCAATGACCTGTTTTCGGCCCGAACTGCGCAAAGCTTGATTGTTCGCCTCGGTTGCACCGCTGGTAAAAATGACATTTTTCGGGAGCGCCCCAACCAGACGGCCAATTTCCTCACGTGCGTCTTCTATGATTTTTCGCGCGGCGCGGCCTTTTGCATGCACCGAAGACGGATTGCCGAATTCCCCGAGGCCCGAGACAACAGCCTCCTGGACGCCAACGGAAACCGGCGATGTCGCATTATGGTCGAAATAAGCCATGCGGTTCTTCGTTGCCTATGCTGTCACTCGGTGCTTCGAAAAACTCGGTTAAGCGGCGTTGCCGCCCGCCACCAGATCACTTCTCCTGACGCGCCCTTCGACAACATCGTACAAGGTAACGGAGCCGAGGAACAAATGAATATGATCGCTCAACTCATCCCACAAATCGTGGGTAAGACAACGCTCTCGCCCCCCGGTACAGCCCCGCGGCGAGCCCGGTGCACAGC
>CAXAGK010000612.1:0-2066 GCA_963968305.1 uncultured Rickettsiales bacterium
GAACCAATGAAGCACCGATAACCGCCGCAGAAGGAACTACTTTTTTGATCTTTTTCAATAGGATAGAAATTTTATTAGCCTTAACCCGCGACGAGAACCGGTCGCGTACGAATTTTTCCTGCGCGAAACGCGCTACATTCTAAAAAATATAGGACTCGAAGGCAATAGAATCGATTAATGATTATCGTTAAAGGATATTAATAAATCTTTTCAAAATAACAAGTTAGCAGCACGGGATTGCACCCGGCCCCACAGCTCCATAGATATATTGCGAATAATTCCCGCTCTGGAGCGTAAACCGCGTGGCTAAATTCTCAAAAACGATTGAGATTGTCGCGATATACATAGCTGCGATATCGCCCGTAATAGCGCAACAAGCTACAACACCCCAGAGCAAAGTTGGAGCGTTTCATACGACGCTCCTTGGCGTCATGAAGCAGGCATCCGCGATCGTCGAGTCGAGTATGGAATTCTTGGGAGTACTGGTCCCAGAATTCGGTGTAGCTGATTTTAACATTCTTGGCCTAAATTACCTAAATTCCCTCGACAAATACCCGTTTAAACAATCACCAACTCTTTTGAACGAAACGCTACAACGCCGACGTCACACAGAAACCAATTTTTGTCGAGAAGCAATAACAGATTCAACAACTTCCGCCGTTACTAGTTGGTTCCACATTCGTGGCCAGACAAGGTTTGCGAGAGAATTATGCCCAATATGCCTTCATATGAGGGCATAGCGCATCAAAAGCCATAGTTTTTGTCCCTTACTCAAGTAAACCGGTTCATCAAGACGTGACCAACCTCTTACAACGAGCTTCTCAAGAATTCGGCGATAATTCTGCATCATCATAATCGCAGGTCGCATTGTTCGCCGGTCGCATGCAGTGAGCGCCCGTTCAGCATCTTGATACCGACGGCGCGCAATTGCCGCGAGTTCCTCACATATCTCAGGGAAACGCGGATGGCGGATGACCAGTTTCACATCGGCCGGAGGAATATCATAGGCCGACAGCATATCGTTCGGCACGTAAAGCCGGTCAATTCCGGCATCTTCATCAATATCTCGCAGGATATTGGTGAGCTGCAGCGCTTGTCCCAATGACACTGCAACGGGTTCACCTAACTCGTCCACGACACCGAAGACTCGATTAGAGAGACGGCCAACAGCGCACGCGACACGATCACAATAATCCTCAAGCGCAGGAACCGTCGGCATCCGAACGGCCGACGACGAGTCTATCTCCATTCCCTCGATAACGGCCAAGAAGTCCTCTTTTCGTAGGCCGAACTGCTCCACCGGATCAATCAACGCATGCATGACAGGGAATTGCGGACGACCGGCAAACAGGCGTTCGACCTCGACACGCCAAACAGCCAACCGATTAAGCTTGTCCGTCTGTTTACCTGGGTCATCAGCAATGTCGTCGACTTCGCGACAAAATGCATAGACTGCGTACATTGCATCTCGCTTATACGACGGCAGCATACGCATCGCCCAATAGAACGACGTCCCGGATTTCCGGACGATTGCGGTAACATGCTCAAGGGCTTGCTCAGCTTTCATTTCATCCGCAGCATAAAGCACATCCTGCGCCAACGTCACGTGCCAGTCGTCGCCAGTCACGCAGAATAGCTTCCTCCCTTCTAAGCCCCACCTTTGCCGCGACGGTCGCGCAATGCCGACGAAACCGTCATGACACCATAAAGACCGCCAGCAACCGGCAAGAGCACCGAATAGGCTGCATGCAAACCATATAATTTCAAGGTTGGAACGATCGATACCGCCATGACTGACCACCCGGCGGCACCAAAGACCACCACAGCCAGATCCGCATTCTTAATGCCATAGATTAGCGCTATGGGTGGCACCAAATAAAGGAACATCATTCCAACAATAAATGGTGGAAGACCCATTCCCATCTGTTTGAAGGTTACGCACCCAGTATCATCAAGACTTCTGAAAACTTCGACACTGACTTCCTCTACATCCGTATCGACAGGACATCCAAATTAGGGGATGTGCGGGATTTTATCACCACAGAGGTTTTTGGACGGTGCGGCGT
>CAXAGK010000613.1:0-2036 GCA_963968305.1 uncultured Rickettsiales bacterium
CCCAAACTGGCTCAAGGACGAAAACATACCGTGCCAAAAGAAACGTCAAGGCAGGATGAATAATCAGCTTCAGCATGATCACCCAAGAGACTTTTGCCATGTCGCCCAAAAGCGGGCGGCCGGCGAGAGACAAGCCAAGTGCGAACAAAGCTGCGGGTCCTGCAGATGCCGCCATCAGGTCTAGGAAATTGCCAACCGGCGTTGGTACGGGAAGCGCCAAATAGGAAAACAGAATGCCAAGAATGGGCGCGATGAGCAGCGGGTTGCGCACGAGAGCGCCGCTTACCTCGCGGCAAATATCGAAAACCGACGGCCCCTTAGCCCGGACACTTTCCAAAATCGCAATCACGCCACCAACGAGAATAAAAATACCGGCAAACGTTGCCACGATGGCGGCGAGCGCACCGTCCGTGCCATATGCTGTTAGGATAATCGGAATTCCCATATAGGCCGTGTTTGCAAACACGGCGGTAAACCCCTGGAGAGTCAGCGTCGACAAATTATGCCCGAAAGCGATGCGGCCGACGACGAATGAGATGAGCAGTGTGCCGAGCGTGCCGAGAAGAAATGCCGCGATGAAGGGCCAATTCAGGACATCGTCGATAGGTGCGCGAGCGGTGAAGATGAACAATACGGGCGGCAGTGCGAAGTAATAGACGAATTGGTTGAGAGCCGCTCCCGATTCCGGTCCGAGTATCTTTCAATAACCCGATAGGTATCCGACCGCGACAATGGCGAATACCGGGAAAGCGACGTTGACGATGGTGTCCATGTGCTTGGCTTAGCTATCGGCCTGTTCGACGATCCAGTATCGGAAGGCGACGATTTTCGGGCGTTCCGCTATTTCTTGCGGGCAGACGAAGAAGTAAGAGTTCGCCAACGACATCATCAGGTCGAATGGTTTGACGAGGCGGCCGTCGTCGAGCGCGCCTTGTACGATGGCACTTCTGCCAAGCGCTACGCCACCGCCGGCGATGGCAGCGTC
The DNA here is from genome assembly GCA_963968305.1 of uncultured Rickettsiales bacterium. Taxonomy (GTDB): domain Bacteria; phylum Pseudomonadota; class Alphaproteobacteria; order UBA8366; family UBA8366; genus UBA6544. The sequence goes on from CAXAGK010000613.1 coordinate 986, forward strand.
GATGGCCAGATTGAGCAGGTTGAACGAGGGCCCGTGGTCCGTGTCGACACCGCTCACCCCGGCGAGCTCCAACCAACGGTCCCAGAGCCGTTCCGTGAAGTCATGTATAAGCGTGTGGTGTTTCAGGTCTTCCGGCGTCCGGAGCGGGTGCGGACCTTCTTCCAGCAGTTTGGGGCTGCAGACGGGGAAGGCTTCCTCGGCCAGAAACCATTCCGACGCGAGGTCCGGGTAATCACCGGTGCCGTAGCGCAAGGCGACATCGACGCCGTCGCGTAAGAAATCCGTCAGATCGTCCCGCACGTCGACGCGGATATTGATCTCCGGATGCAAGCGGCTGAATTGGCTGAGTCGCGGCAAAAGCCAGGTGGCGGCGAAGGAAGTCATCGCGCTGACGGTGAGCAACCCTTCCTTCTCGCTTCGTTTCAAGCGGTCGGTCGCGGCGGTGATGCTGGATAGCGCGTCCCGGATCAGGGCCATATAGGCTTGGCCGTCGTCGGTCAGCAGCAGGCCGGCGGTTCATTCGACGGAAGAGTTTTAGGCCAAGCCATTCTTCCAGGGTTTTGATTTGGTGACTGATCGCCGCTTGAGTCACAAACAGCTCTGCTGCTTGCGTGAAACTCAGATGACGCGCCGCCGCCTCAAAGGCGCGCAACGCGTTCAAAGGAGGAAGCCGTCCCGCCATCGTCAGATCCTCTCGGATAAGAAATTTTTATAAATACGATAAGATCTGATCGTTTGTCCGAAATTCCCAAATGGTCGATATATTCATAAATTAAAAGGCTTACATGCCCCTTTTAGACTCAAACCGTAGATTAGGAGAATTCAAATGAGCGAATTCATTCTTTCCGCCGGACGGACACGCCGCGCCGGCACGATGATTCAATTGCTGTCCACCTTGTGGGTTTGGTCGGAGCGCCGCCGTCAGCGCCGCCAGTTGGCCGATTTGGATAGCCGCCTGCTCGACGATATTAGTCTCGATCATGCCCGTCGCGACGTGGAAAGCAGCAAGCTGTTCTGACAGGCCTAATTCGCGATGGTGACGCTCTACGAC
>CAXAGK010000614.1:0-2028 GCA_963968305.1 uncultured Rickettsiales bacterium
ATTGTGTGAATGACGAACGTACCGTCTTCGATATCCATCGTCGTTGTCCCTGGCGTCAGCGTGATGGAATTCGCATAAATGACTTGGCCAAGCTCAGTTTTTTGGCTCGATTTCACTTTAAATACCGTCGGGCTGATATTCGGCCCAGCAGAGAACACCCGTTTCGCCACGTCTACGTTCGCCTTTGCAATTTCCCACAGCAACCAAGGCCAGTAAGCAATTCCGCGCGATGTCAGGTGAATTGGATGAGTTTCGTGGTCGCAGGTATCCATGCGCAGCACGATCACGACGGTCAACACGACGGAGAGCACGCCAAGCGTCGTGATAAACACCGTGTAGTGTCCGGAAAGTAATAGCCACCCCCCGAACAGGGTTAGGCCGAGCGAAATAGCGTGGCGCAAATAACTCCCCCCCTGCGTCGACGCACCGAGAACCAACATGACATATATTGTAGGTGCGATATCGATCCGTCAAACCGGCAAAATAAACTTTATTTTCCTCAATACGAAGCCTACTTCTTCGGCGGTAACCAGCGTGTCACGACCCGGCCGTCTGCTGTCTTGATTTCTTCCGCTGGTTTCGAATTTCCAGTCGAGCCTTTGATGATCGTGGTAAAGGGAATTTCCTCACCATATCCGCGCTTAATCGCTATTTTATAAGCTGGGTGGGCGCGTGACAGCTCTCCGAGCTTATCGGCTGAATAATGGCCAAATTTTCGCCATATCCGCTCTAGAAACTCTTCGACTTCGGCCGGCGGATCCAATGTCGGGATGTTCGGCGGGCCAAATTCAAAGAATCGCATAATGTTTGGCTCTAACGGACCGACCTCATGTGCGACAAAAGTCGCCGGCATTAATTTCCTCCCCGCAAATTGAATGGCATAGTGCCCGTGCGCGACAAATAGAAGCCGCTGGAGCTTTTGAGCCTGCAAATGCTCATTCTCATAGCGCGCTCGATCTTGAAACCAAAGAGCGACATCTAATACGGATTCGACGGCAGAACTCGGCATCTCGAAACGACCGTTCCCATTCTTTATTGGGGCATCAAACTTACAGTGGCTAATAATGGGGTCCACGGTGCTAAGCGCAACCCCTTCCATCACTCTCGTGAATCATTATTGAGCGACTTCGAAACTCGCTTGGAATAAATTATCTAAACTTTTATTTAATCTACCTGACAATCCAGATCACTTCAGGAAGTTCAATATGTACGGCTGTACTAAAATGAACATAAACCATTGAAAGAACGAATTGTTGTAGAAAGATACGGATTGATGCAACTAATCATGAACCACCTAAATATCGGAATCTTACCGACAGTGACGGAAGCATTATTGTATCGATTCGGCGGCACTTACGCACCAGCGTATTGCCAGTTTTCCCTGACGGAGATGAGAGAGGTCTGAAAATCAGACCGGAGATACACCCGCGGGCGCGGTCCTGCACGTCGATCCCACTGTCGGCGACGGCATGGTTGGCATACCCGGCGGCGATATGCTGCTCTTCGCGGATTACGTGCGGGAACGCTCGGATTTCATACTCGTCGGCCCTGAAGATCAAACCGTCATCGTTGATAACTACTTCTTAATAGCAAGCCCGCGCGCTCTGACGACAGCCGGTGGCGCCCGCGCGCCTGGTGATTTTGTTCAAAACTGGCCGGCCCCGTTGCACCCGGTCAATACGCTCAATCAGGCGACGAGCAAGGTGAGCCCATCGGTCAAGTCGAGACGATCGATGGCGCGGGTCAAATCGTTCGCGCGGACGGCACATCAGAAGTCCTGGAAGCCGGTTTACCTATTTATCAAGGCTATACGTTGGTCACCGCGGACGGTTCCACCGCTGGCGTGATCTTCGCCGATAAAACCACCCTTTCCATCGGTGAAGACGCCCGGATGGTCATCGATGAGATGGTCTACGATCCGGTCGCCCAGGAAGGCTCATAGTTATTCTGCTTGATGCAAGGCGCGTTCGTGATCATCAGTGGTGAGATCGGCAAGCTCAATCCGGAAGACGTAACGGTCCGCACGCC
>CAXAGK010000615.1:0-2028 GCA_963968305.1 uncultured Rickettsiales bacterium
TCCTCCGCATGCATGGTTTGATAGACCATGTTTCCCTTGAGCGGATTATTGCTGATGGAGATAATCTTGGTATCTTTCGGCACGTTGCTCGGCGGATACCAAGGGGCCCGACTTTCGACAAGTAATGCTAAATCCATCTCGTCGAGAAGCGGCTCGATCTGCTGGCCGAGATAGAGGTCGTGCGACTTCGGGAAATTACCGAAGAAAGCGCCTTGGCCTTCAACCACCGGAATGGCCATCAATTCCGCGAGCTCGATCAACGCATCGAAACCTTCCTGCTCCGGGCCGACATTTTCGACGGAAATTACCGGGCAAGTCGCTTGGACGATCGCTTCGGCAATGCGATCGATATCGCCAGAGATTGGTTGCAATTTTGGTGCGGGTGGCACCACGCGAGGTGCTTCCGGCTTGACCCAGGCCTCCAGCATCGTTTCCATCGGAACGCAAAGATATGTAGGGCCTTTCGGGGTGCGTTGCGCCATCTCGCCTGCGCGCACGATTGTCTCATGCAAGGTATCGATTGAGGCAACTTGTTGCGACCATTTCACCGCCGGTTCGATCAACCGTTGGGTGCCACCCGGAACACTGAGGTTACGATACCATTGCGAGCCGGGATCGAAATCACCTTCACCGTAACCCAGCACTTCGCCCGAGATGACGACAAGCGGTGTTTCCATGGCCCCAGCAGCATCGATGGCCATGGTGCCTTGCATGATGCCCGCTCCCGCGTGCAGTAAGACTATCTGCATGCGGCCGGTAATTTTCGTATAGGCGGTCGCCATGTTGACGGCGATGCTCTCGTGACCGCAGTCGATATAGTCAGGACCCTCGAGCTTGTCGCGCTTCTGTCGCGCGAGCGCTTCCCAGATCGACGCCCATTCGGAGCCCGGTGAGGAAATGACGTAATCCGCGCCCAGCCGTCGGAACGCCTCCAAAATTGCTTCGCCGCCGTCTTGATAGTTTTTCACGTGCCTTGTCCGGTTGGTTGGAGCGGATAGCGTTACTATTCATATGGTTTGAGCTCACCACCTTTCACGTGAGGTTCGATTCCGGCACTATCCCGGGAATGACAGGTTGGCAAGTTTTCATACCGGCTGATGAACTGAGAGGCGATAGACGATGACACGTTATATTCCGATGCAGGTCATGCGCGGCGAGGCGTCTCGTCAAGCACATGCCGGGTTGCCGGAGGGCACTTATGAACGAGAGATGAGCAAGGAGGGGTTCTTCGGGCCTGCTGCGCATTTTTATCACAAACGCCCGCCGACCGGATGGGTGGATTGGGAAGGACCGCTGCGCCCGCGCGCGTTTGACCTGACGCGTTTGAATGCGCCAGAGCCGTCGCCGTGGGATGCGACGACTATCCTTCATAATGCTCACACGTCTATTCGGTTTTGGCGGGCGCCCGCGAAGATGGAAACCCTCGCCCGTAATGCCGATGGTGACGATCTGATTTTTTTCCATGAAGGCAGCGGCGACATGTTTTGCGATTTTGGCCACCTGTCTTTCGCTACGGGCGATTATATCGTTATTCCGCGCGGCACGATGTGGCGCATCGAATGTGACCAACCCGTCACCGCGCTGCTCGTGGAATCAACGAACAGTACCTATTCCTTGCCTGATAAGGGGTTAGTCGGAAATCACGCGATTTTCGATCCGGCGATGCTGGATGCACCGGATATTGACGAGGCCTTCGCGGCCCAGCGGGACGAAGATGCTGCATGGCCGGTTGCGGTTAAGCGTTCGGGTGCGATCAGCACTATTTGCTATCCGCACAACCCCTTGGATATCGTCGGCTGGAAGGGCGATCTTTCGGTCGTGCGCATCAACGTGAAGGACATACGGCCGATGACCAGCCATCGCTACCATTTGCCGCCTTCGGCGCACACGACCTTCGTCGGCGGAAGGCATGTCGTCTGCACCTTCGCGCCGCGCCCGTTCGAGACAGATACGGATGCATTGAAGATTCCATTCTTCCATAACAACGACGATTACGACGAAGTGCTGTTCTATCACAAAGGTGAATTC
>CAXAGK010000616.1:0-2023 GCA_963968305.1 uncultured Rickettsiales bacterium
GTTCGTCGAAACTTTGTCCATAAATATGCGCGACGATTGGTAACTCGCCCAATGCGATTTCCCGAACATGGATGTCGTTCACGGGCGTCTCTTCCGGGGCGGTCCCACGTCTGGTGGCCTGAGATACATCGGTTCGGCCGCCAAGATGTCTCCCGCGGCGAAGCGTTCCCCGGCGAGACGCGCGACCCAGGACGCATCCGGTAACACTGGACCACCCGTCAATTCGATATCCCGTCCTGCCGCTCGTAAAACAGCAGCCGCCCGTTCGCCTGCATCGCCCGCGATCCGCAACGATTGATCGGAAAAGAGGTCAGGCAGCACCGCTTCCTCAACAGCGGCCGGCTTTGAAACCGGACATCCATTCGCGTCGAAATACTGAACGTAGATATCGGCGCGTTTTGTCTCTAGCGCGACCAGCATACCTCGAGTCTGCGGACCTTGAGCGCGTGCGATGGCCTCGAAAGTCGTCACACCCGCGAGCGGCACGGACGCGGCAAGCGAAAGTGCCTGTGCGGTCGAGAGAACAATTCGCACACCGGTATAAGCGCCGGGTCCCACGGTGGAAGCGATCAGATCCAGCTCCATGGCTTTCCGGCCTGCCGCCGATAAGACGCGCTCGATCATCGGGACCAGCGCTTCGGCTTGACCACGCGCCATCTCTTCATATTGCCGGAAGATGATTTCTTCGTCGTGGCAGATCGCCGCCGAGCAGGCGGCAGTAGCACAGTCTATACCGAGAACATACATGTCGCCGTGCCCCCCTAGCGGCAATCAGGCGAAAGAACAGATCTCGTCGAATTCGAACCGCGGCAGTCGGGCACTAACAGCGGAAGGATTGCCATATCCCAAGCAACACAGAAAATTCGACCGAAACGTGGTATCCACCAAGAACAACTCGTCCACTTTGTCGTTATCGAAACCCGACATGGCACCAAAATCGAGCCCCATGGCACGCGCCGCCATCATTAAGTAGGCCCCTTGTAGCGAGCTGTTTCGGAGCGCCGTTGTTTGAATCAGGGACTGGTTCCCGGTGAACCAGGATTTTGCATCCCCATAGGGGAAAAGCCGCGATAGGTGTTCGGCGAATTCCAAATCGTAGGCCACGATTGCCGTGACCGGAGCAGTTATAACCTTGTCGACATTGTTTGATCCGAGAGTGGGCCGAAGCTTTTCCTTGCCTTCGGTACTGGTGATGAAAACCACCCGCATCGGCAAACAATTCCCGCTCGTCGAGCCGAGAATCGCTAAATCATAAACCTGCCGCAACACAGCTTCATCAACCGGTCGGTCAATCCAGGCCTTTTGCGACCGCGCGTTGTTAAATAACAGGTCCAGTCCGCTTTGATCGAGCATCGAGCCTCTCCGTTTCCGGCGTCGTCCATCGCAAATGTGCATAATAACTTGTCGCTATGGGCGAGACGGCGGTAATCTTCGTTTCGTGAATACGTGCTTGCCGCAATTGTGCGCCGAACGCAACCTTCGGCGCTTCATCCTTCTCTGTACTGCCGTCATGCTCTGGGGCTTTTTTCGGAGCACAGCGCTTGCGGCTGATTCCGCCGTCATTTTGATGTACCACCGATTTGGTGAAGCCGATCACGCCCAGACGAATATCACCATCGTACAATTTGAGTGGCATTTAGCGGAACTGGAAAATTCAGAATATACCGTCCTGCCGATTCCCGAGATTCTACGTAAGCTAAAATCCGGCACGCCCGTGCCGGAGCGAACGATCGGCATTTCCATCGATGATGCCTTCTTGTCGGTCTTCACGGAAGCCTACCCGCGCCTGAAGCAACGCAACCTGCCCTTCACCTTATTCGTCGCGACTCAACCCGTGGACCGAAAATTACCGGATTATATGAACTGGGATCAAATTAGAGAGCTGCGAGACGCTGGTGTTACGATCGGCAGCCAAACCCACACCCATCTTCATATGGCGCGGCGCGGTCCCACCGATAGCCGCAAGGACGTGGAAACCGCGAACAAACGCTTCGTCGCGGAATTGGGACAAGCCCCTAAGCTC
>CAXAGK010000617.1:0-2018 GCA_963968305.1 uncultured Rickettsiales bacterium
TCTGGGCACCACTCCGCAAACCACACGAGAATGCGTTGGACCCACATTGGCTGGAACGTGGGAGCTGCACGGATATTGAACACCCGGAACTAGGTAAATCTTTTCGTTACGCGACGAGTAAGTGGATCGCCACCGCAACCAGCTGGTCCGTGGGCCGTCGCGCACCGCTGCTAAACGAAGACGCGGATACGGTGGATACGCGGCATCCGTCTGCCGCACCTGTGATTGCGGCGGAAGCCAATTCTAATAAGAGCGGACAAACCTCAAAGCGCGGAAAACCTTTCGCTCTTGAGGGGATCAAAATTCTCGATTTTACATGGTTTCTCGCCTCTGCGGGCGGAACGCGTTTCATGAGCGCCTTCGGGGCGGAGAGCCTGAAGGTTGAATTGAAGAGCCATCCGGATACGCGAATGGCCTCGATGGCTCCGGTCGGTGGTCGAGAGGCACGCGAAAATGCAACGGCACCGATACAGGGCGTTACCGACCCGGATATGGGTGGGCAATTCAACAACAAAAATCCCGGCAAACGCGGAATCTCATTAAACGTCCGGCATCCGAAAGGATTGGAGATTGCCCGTAAACTGGTCGCGATGTCGGATATCGTCGCCGAAGGATTCTCACCGGGTGTGCTGGATAGCTGGGGCCTCGGCTACGATGCGCTGAAGGCAATCAAGCCTGACATCATTTATGTCCAACAATCCGGCATGGGGGCGCAAGGGAAGTATGGACGGTTCCGCACTGTCGGACCTATCGCGAATTCCTTCGCGGGCCTGTCAGAGATGTCGGGGCTTCCGGAGCCCGCGATGCCGGCGGGATGGGGGTATTCCTATCTGGACTGGATGGGGGCCTATAGTTTTGCGCTGGCGATGTTGAGTGCCGTCTATCACCGCGAGCGGACGGGCGAAGGGCAGTGGATTGATGCGTCTCAAACCGAGGTCGGATTGTTCATCAACGGCACGACAATGCTCGATTGGTCGGCGAATGGCCGTGTGTGGACCCGGACCGGAAATCGTTCCCCGAACAAGCCGGCGGCGCCACATGGTGTCTACCCATGTGCGGGCGAAGATAAATGGCTCGCTATTGCGTGCTTTACCGACAGTGAATGGCAGTCGCTGTGTAGCGTCGCTGAGAGGCCAGATTGGGCAACAGATATACGTTTCACCGACCTTGCCACGCGGATGGCAAACCAAGATGCGCTCGATGAAGCGGTTGGTGAATGGACGAAACAGGGTGATGGCCGCCGCATGATGGAGGCGTTACAGAAGGCCAGTGTTCCGGCGGGTGTTTGTCAGACGGCGGAGGATCGCTGCGACAATGATCCGCAATTGATCGCGCTTGAATGGTTGACCGAAGTCACCGGTACAAAGATCGGTCGCTGGCCGGTGGCAGAAGTGCCCGTGAAACTAAGCGAGAGTCCGGCCTATGTGGGCGGGCCGATTGATCGCGGTGCGCCCTGCTACGGCGAAGACAACGAATATGTCTACGGCGAACTCCTCGGCATGTCATCGAAAGAAATTGCCGAGTTGGAAGCGGACGGGGTTTTCTAGTAGGCCCCAGTCACTATTGCCGCGAGATACCGGCTTTACCTCCGCGCAAGACGAACTTTTGTACTTTGCCGGTCGCGGTCTTCGGTAGCTCATCGACGAAGCTGACCCATTGTGGTGTCTTGAAGTGGGCCAAGTTATCGCGCACGTGGAGCTTTATCTCGTCCTCCGTTGCCTCCGCGCCTTCCTGCAGGATGACGAAAGCGTGCGGGGATTCGCCCCATTTCTCGTGTGGCATACCAACGACGGCGACTTCCAATACCGATGGGTGGTGCAGCAGGCAGCCCTCGACCTCGACCGAAGAGATGTTCTCACCGCCGCTGATGATGACGTCTTTAAAACGGTCCCGGATTTCGGCGTAGCCGTCCGGATGGACCACTGCGGCGTCACCGGAATGGAACCAGCCATCCTTGATTGCTGCGTTCGTTGCCTCCGGATCGTTGTAGTAGCCCTTCATGACGACATTGCCGCGCA
>CAXAGK010000618.1:0-2004 GCA_963968305.1 uncultured Rickettsiales bacterium
ACACCGTTGCCCAATTGGTGTTACACATCGGCGGGCTGGTACGCGCTCGAGGTGGAACGGGTTTTCATGAAGGTCTGGAACTATGTGGGCCATGAAAGCCGCATTCCGGAGCCTGGTGATTTCTTTACCGTCGAAATTACGGGGGCGCCGGTCATTGTTATTCGCGGCGATGACGGTGAAATTCGGGCCTTTCACAATTCCTGCCGCCATCGCGGATCGCGGATCGCGTCGGGCGACGGCAATTGCAAGGCGCTGACCTGCCCGTACCACACCTGGACCTATGGCCGTGACGGGGCACTGCTCGCGACTCCGCTGATCGAGGAAGACGAGCACCTGCGGTACGCCGATTTGGGACTATTGCCGGTGCGTTTGGAGCGGTGGGCTGGGTTTCTCTTTGTGAATTTCGACGATAACGCCGCACCCTTATTGGAATGGCTCGGCGACTTGCCCGAGACCTGCAAATCCTATGCGCCAGAGACGTTGGTCTGTACCCGGCGAAAGATCTATGAGGGAGTGCAGGCCAACTGGAAAACTCATTTCGAGAATTTCAACGATTCGCTCCATATCCCCTTCATTCACGGCGGCACGTTGAACCGTCAGAACGTCTCTGGTCGAGCACGGCGCACGCATGAGGAATTCGACGGTCAATGCGTCGTCCATTTCACTCAGCATAAGGGCAGCCGTGGATTGCTGGAGGGTGAGAGCGGATTTCCTACCATCGACAGTCTAGAAGGCCGCTACCAGGAAGGCACTTGGTATCCGTGCATTCTGCCGTCGACGATGATGGCGTGGACCATCGACTGTATGTTCCTATTCGAACTCTGGCCGACGGGACCGGAAAGCGTCGATGTCGCGATCGCATCTTTCTTTCCGAAGGACCGGACGACGCGGCCGGACTTCGATGAATTGGCGGAAGGCTATTACCGGCGCCTGGATGTGATCTTGCCGGAGGACAATGACGCGGTGGAACAGCAGCAAAAGGGATTGCGCTCCCCGGTCTCCGCCGCGTCGCGCTACACGCATATGGAAACTCTCTGTCACGCTTTCGATAATTGGGTGCTAGACCGGGTATTGGATTAAAGGGAGATAGTATCATGCATGATCTGGTGATTAGGAACGCGGTTATCGTGGATGGATTGGGGGCACCTTCTTACGCGGGCGACCTCGCGGTCAGTGACGGGCGCATCGCTGCCTTGGGAGATGCCGTCGGCGAAGGGCGTGAGACCGTGGACGCGGAGGGACTGACCCTGGCGCCCGGCATTATCGATCTGCACACGCATTTCGACGCTCAATTGACCTGGGATCCCTACGCAACGCCGTCCAACCGGCTCGGCGTGACGACGGTCGTCATCGGCAATTGCGGGTTCACCATCGCACCTTGTAAGCCGCAGGACCGCGAGCGCATTTTGAAAAACCTAACCCATGTCGAAGGCATGTCTCTCGACGCCATGCTCGAAGGGATCGATTGGGATTTCGAAACCTTTCCAGATTACATGAATTCGTTGGAACGCCGTGGCTTGGTGCCGAACGTCGCGGCTTTTTGCGGTCACTCCTCTGTCCGCACCTGGGTGCTGGGCGCGGAGGCCTCTGACCGTGTGGCCAGTGCCGATGAAGTGGCAGAGATGAAACGCCTCTTGCTGGAAGCCCTGGATGTGGGCGCTTGTGGGTTCGCTACATCGACGCTTGAGCAACATAACGGTCATGCTGGTATTCCAATGCCGTCGCGTCTCGCGGACGAGCACGAGATGTTCGAATTGACCGGTGCTCTTGGTGAGGCCGGTAAGGGCGCTTTCATGCTGACCAAGGGGATGAAGACGACGGTGCCGTGGCTCGAAGAAATTTCGGCGAGGAACGGCCGCCCGGTCATGATCGCCGCGATGTTTGTCGATCCTGGCGACCCTGAGCGCGTCTTCCGCGAAATCGGCGAAATCGAAACCGCCCGAGAGCGAGGACGGGAGCTGTGGTCGCAGGTCGGCTGTTTCCCGCTCGGCATGGAATTCACTT
>CAXAGK010000619.1:0-1981 GCA_963968305.1 uncultured Rickettsiales bacterium
CAAGGTCGTACTGGTGGCACGGACCGCACGGCACCTCGATCCGCTAGCAAGACGACTGTCCAAGCGATATCGCACAGAGGTAGCGTTCGTGTCGGCAGATATGGGTATGCGCGGGAGTGCCGACCATGTGGCGAAAAAAGTTCTACGTACCTTTGGTCGCATCGACATCCTGATCAATTCGGCGGGCTCTTCGCAGGGCGGCGTGTTCTGGGAGGTGACCGACGACACATGGGACAGCGCGGTGCAGCTCAAATTTCTTGGTGCCGTGCGGATGGTACGAGCCGTGCTGCCGACAATGCGGCGCCAGAAATACGGCCGCATCGTCAACGTCGCGGGCAATACCGGACGTCAACCGCATCCGAGGTTGCTACCGGGTTCAACGACTAACGCAGCGTTGCTCTCCTTCACTAAAGGATTATCAGAAGAAATCATGAAGGATGGCGTGTTCATCAACGCGTTGCAGCCCGGGCCGACAGAAACCGAGCATTGGGGAACCCTAATGGCGAAACCCTCTCGCGGTACTGGGATGTCGCCGAAAGCATCTGAGAAAGATGTCATGAAGGACATCCCGATGCGTCGCGTAGCCGCTGCGATCGAAATGGCGCGACCGATTATTTTCATGGCGAGTGACTTGGCGAGCTACATGACGGGTCGCTCGATCATCGTTGATGGCGGGTGGACTAAGGATTTGGCTTAAGTAGTGCGGCGGTAGTCTGTTAACTGAACGTGAGGGCTCCTGCGTTCCATCGACGGCACACGCCACAATGGCTCAGCGACGACATATCGCACGGCACGGTGGCAGCGGACTGCATCGCGCTGCAAAAGCATTGTCCCGTGTGCGGGTTCCCGGCCATACGTCGTGGGTTCAATCGTTAGGTTTTGGGATAGTCGACGATATCTTCCTTAGCGAGCCGCAGCTTAATAGAGGGGCGCTCCAAGATGCCGTTGTACCACTCGGCAACTACCGGAAATTCCTTCACCCAGTCCCAATCGCCATCACCTGGTTCAAGTTTGCAGTCGGTGATTGGGTTGCGCAGGCTGAGGTAAGACAAGCTTCCGACCGTCGTGACATGCGCGATGTGGAAACGTGCCGGATCCTTCAGCCATTCTTTGGCGTCTTCGTTGAGAAGCTTCAGCGCCAACATGACCTTGCGGCGTTCGCGCAGCATGTAGTCAGTGTTCCACACTGCCTTGTCCCGCCAGCTCTCCACACGGATCAAAGTCGTCGCGTCGAACACGCCGTCACTGGTGACCATTTGCCTGCGAACATCCCACTGGGTATCGTCTCTCGGGAATAGCGGCGCTGTCTCGTTGAAGGAATCTAAGTATTCGCAAATCACCAGGCCGCCGAACAATGGCGTACCGTCATCCATCACGAAGGACGGCACTTTGCCGAGCGGATTATAACGCCATATCTCCGTATCCTCATCGAATGGGACTTGGCGTTCCATGTGGAGCTTGTCGAGCACCCCAGCTTCGTGCGCGGTCACGAGTACTTTGTGGACGTATTCGGGATTGGGTGTGAAAACGAGCTTCATGTGGTGGTTTCCTTATTAGCGAGTAGGTCGGCCGGTTTGGTTATAGCTTGCTCAAATCGGGCGTGCCTGCTTCCGGCATCAGAATGCGCACGTCCTGAGCAACAATGAATTCGCGTGCTTTCTTAACATAGGCCTGAAAATCAGGATTGGCGGCGCATTCCGCGCGGCGACGTTGGCGTTCATCAAGACTTTCATACCCCCACATATGGATGACCTGGTTGGGGTTACCAACCTCCTGGCGAAACATCCCAATGAAATTTCCCAAGATGCGCTTTTGAACGTCCCGGCCTTCCGAATCGAACAGCTTGAGGAATAGTGGCACGGTGCCGGTCTTCAGGGTGTAGGGGCGGTAGTCGATAAACATGGGGGTCCTCTCCGAGACAGGGTTGTCGGTAGGCGACAATCTAAGCCGGTGCGGCCGGGCGTGCGAGGGTCTTTAGGGC
>CAXAGK010000620.1:0-1976 GCA_963968305.1 uncultured Rickettsiales bacterium
GTGGACGGCGAGGAGACTTTGCTGGTCGACACGTTGTTTGATTTCAAGACGACGTCGGAAATGCTATCCGAAATGCGCGCCGCTGTACCGAAAGCGGAAGAGATCGATACATTGGTGAACACTCACTCAAACGGCGATCACACATTTGGCAACAAGCTTGCCGGAGCGGGCGAGATCGTGTCCTCGCAGATTTGCGCCGAGGAGATGGCAGAACGCGGGCCGGAAAAGCTGGCCGAATTGATGCGGAATGCGGGCAATCTCGGGGAAGGTGGAAAGTTTCTCTATAAGGCCATGGGCCCCGCAAAGTTCGATTTCGAGGAGATCGATGAGTACGCCCTGCCAACCCGGACCTTCGATGATGAATTGACGCTCACCGTCGGTGATAAGGAAGTCCGTCTGATCAATGTCGGACCCGCGCATACGGGCGGCGATGTCCTTGTACATGTGCCGGGGGACCGCACAGTCTTCACCGGCGACATATTGTTCAACGAAGGCCATCCCGTGATCTGGGAGGGGCCGATATCAAATTGGGTGCGCGCCTGTGACATGATGCTGGAATGGGACTTGGAGACGGTCGTTCCGGGGCATGGCGCGATTTGCGGGAAAGAGGGCATCCAAAGGATGAAGGACTACCTGCTTTATATCGAAGTTGAAGCGCACAAACGCTATGACGCCGGTATGGAAATCGAGGAAGCCGCGCTCGATATTTCGATGGCGGATTTCGACGGTTGGTTCGATGCGGAACGTATCGTCATCAACTTGCAAACGCTCTATGGCGAATTTGCGGGTGAGCGTCCCAACTTCGACCGTATCAAATTATTCAGCATGATGGCCCGTTACGCGAAAGCGCGTTAGGTCACATTGAGCCGTCTTCGTTCATTTTTTCGCGATATGTATTACGGCTGGTTTGTCGTCGCCGCCTGTAATGGTGTCGCCTTCATCACCTAGGGCGTGGCGATCTTCAATCAGGGCGTCTTTCTCAGCCATTGCATAACGCAGAACGGCTGGTCGCCAGCAACGCTATCAGTGTGGCCGGTACTATTTCATATTTGCGCCGGTTTTGCCGGTGTGCCGATTGGCCGGTATATAGGCAGGAAAAGTCCTCGCCGCACGCTGCTGCTGGGAGCGTGTCTGGTCGGCGGCGGGAGGGTCGCGCTCGGGTTTGTTAGCGAAGATTGGCACACCTTTCCGGCCTTTGTCTCACTCGGTTGTGGTTTCGCCTGCATCCATACGATTACCTTGGGGAAGATCGTGACACGATAGTTCGTGCGAGATCGGGCGTGATGATTTCGCCACCAGTCAATAAAGTTAAACCGTCGTGCCCGCGCCAGCCTGCCGTCAACAGCATCCGCCAGGTCACAGGAGTGGCTTGTATGAGGGTCGGATGTTCGGATTCAATCATGGCACGTAGCAATCGCCCATCACGCGCTTGTTCGCGGCTCGCCAATATCACTGTCCCCCCAGACCCAAGCGGGAGGAGTATTTCAAGCAGTGAGATATCGAAGCTTGGAGATGTGGCAGATAATACCTTTGTAGGTTTTTTTGGGGGAGGGGGAAGCAGGTCCCGCATGGTGTCGAAAGAACAAATCAGTGTGTTGTGTTCGATCTGTATGCCTTTGGGACGACCCGTCGAGCCCGACGTATAGATAACATACGCGAGGTCGGATTCGTTCGTACATTCCGCGTGCTTTCGGTCCCCGGCACGAGTATAAATGGTGATGAAATCATGTAAGTTGTTACACCGGCATCGAGCTCAAGCGGTGTGGGGTCACGGTTGCTGACAAGAAATTTAATATCGGCGTCCGTCGCCATGAGTCGGAGTCTAGTTACCTCGTAATTCGGATCGAGGGGTAACCAGGCGCCACCGGTCAGGGTAACCGCCAGAATAGAGATCACGCAATCGACAGATCGCTCTATATAAAGACCGCATATCTGACCTCTCGATAAGCCATCATTTGAAAGGCGATTCGCAAGTG
>CAXAGK010000621.1:0-1975 GCA_963968305.1 uncultured Rickettsiales bacterium
TCTACGTAGAACGGCATAACGCTTACTCCTGTTCGACTGTTAAACAGATCGATACCGGGAAAACTTTTGGCTTCCCTTCACCGTCGCGGTCAATTTCGATACTAAACTATATCGGAGCGATAGGCGCTTATTACTACGGTTTGGCGCTAAGTTTCGAGAAACCGTCCCAAACGCACCGCTGTTTGGCCGGAAAATAGACGCCGCGACGGCATGATCAGGATGCAATTGTCATGCGGGGTTCGAACATCCTCCCCTCCGTCCCGGCCCAACAACGTTCCAGCTTCCGGAATGACCTCCAACCCCCGATAGGGCTCCACAAACTTGAAGGCGTTGGTTTTGATCGTCACAACATCTGTCACTTCTACGAATTTCTGAGCGCCCTCGACTGGTGTCAGATGCGCTTCGACGCTCTCCGGCTCGACGGCATCGCACGCCAGTAGGAACCGCAACGCGGTCTGTAGCGAGACATCGGCGCTGGCTTTCTCCCAATGCTGTCCGCATTCGACAAGCAACGCGTTCTTCTTGCTCGACGGAACACCGAAATCGCCATAATCGCGCAGGCGTCGGCCCGCTGCGTGCCCTTCATCGGAGACCACATAGACCGGCACACCGAGCGCTCCCGCCAATTCCCGCCCCTTGGGAAGCGGTCCTGCCAACATCAACGGCGCAACGCTGGTCTGCATGGAATGGATATCGAGCAGAAAATCCACCCCATCGACGAATGGGCGCAACTCGCGCGCGCGCTCTAACTCGGCACTAGTGCGCGGTCCGTCCAATACTTCCGGCGACCATAACCGGTTGAAGTCTTCATCGACGAACCGAGAAAGCAACGGCTGCGCCGGATTGAAGCTCAAAAAAGCGCGATAATTATTGAACGCGAAGGTAAGCTTGCCCTGTTTCGGCCTGATCTCTTGGCAAAACAAAAAATCGAGGGTAATCGCACCGCAGAGCTCGTTGCCATGAGTGACCGCCGAGACCATGACATGAGGTCCTGGCTTCCCACTATCGAACGTCGTGACATAGTCCAGTCCTGTATTCCCGCTCCGATAAACGGAAATATCCGGCGCGGTCAATTCGACCGGGTACGCATCACTCACTACTCACTCTCCATCAAACCAGCCGCTAAGGCCCCAAGGCTTAGAACAGCCCTTCGATCTGACCGCCGTCGTTGACGAAAATATTATGCGCGGCAGGGTTCCGCGGTAGACCTGGCATGGTCATGATGTCGCCGGCGATTGCCACGATGAATTCCGCGCCCGCTGAGAGCCGAACTTCCCGGATTGGCACCGTAAAGCCGCGCGGCGCACCACGTAGGGTCGGGTCCGACGAGAAGCTGTATTGCGTCTTCGCCATGCAGACTGGGAAATGACCGAAGCCCGCATCCTCGAAGTCTTTCAACTGGTTCAACACCCGGCTGTCCACCGAGACGCCGTCGGCCCTATAGACTTCGCGTGCGATGGTCTCAATCTTCTCCAGTAGTGGCATCTCATCCGGATAGAGCGGTTTGAAGTCCGCCTCTCCGCTTTCCAGCACTTCCACGACCTTGCGCGCGATCTCTTCCGTGCCCGCACCACCATCCGCCCAGTGCGTGCAGACGTAGGCCGGGACGCCTTGCGCCTCGCAATGCTTCTTCACCATTTCCAGTTCCGCTTCCGTGTCCGCGTGGAACCGGTTGATGCCGACGACCGGCGGCACGCCGAACTTCTTGATGTTCTCAATATGCTGATCGAGATTGGCGAGCCCCTCTTTCACAGCATCGAGATCCTCGTTACCGAGATCGTCTCGCGCCACACCGCCATGCATCTTCAAGGCGCGCACTGTCGCGACAATCACCGCCGCTTCCGGCCGCAGACCTGCCTTACGGCATTTGATATCGAAGAACTTCTCCGCACCCAAATCAGCACCGAAACCCGCTTCGGTGACGACGATATCCGCCATCTTCAGCATCGTCTTGGTGGCAACCGCCGTGTTACAG
>CAXAGK010000622.1:0-1963 GCA_963968305.1 uncultured Rickettsiales bacterium
AAGGGAATCCTGCAGGAACCTGGTCACTCGCTAGTGGAAGGCTGAGCTCTTGGCCGAACTCCAAGTCGAAGTGAATGGCGAGATGCGGGAGATTGATTGTGACCCCGCGACGCCGCTCGCAACGGTCTTGCGAGAAGAACTCAATTTGCGGGGCACGAAGATCGGTTGCGGCAATGGAGAGTGCGGCGCTTGTACCGTCTTGATGGACGATAGGGCTGTGTGTTCCTGCCTGATGCCTATTGGACGTACGGCTGGACGGCGGATTGTTACGATCGAGAGTTTGGGCGATCCCGACGACCTGCACCCCATTCAAAAAAAACTAGTCGAGCGTGGGGCCTTTCAGTGCGGGTTCTGTACGCCCGGTGTCGTCATGTCGGTGCTCGCCCTGCTGCGCCAAAATCCACAACCGATGGACGCCGACATTCGGACCGCGCTGCAAGGCAATCTCTGCCGGTGTACCGGATACGTGAAACTACTCGAGAGTATTGGCGAAATCGTACGGGAAGGATTGCATGAGCGCTGAATTTCGCGTCATTGGCCAACCGCGCCCGCAACTCGAAGGTCCGGCGAAGGTAACCGGGCAGGCGGCGTATACTCATGATCTGACGCTGCCTGACATGTTGTACGGCGTAATCTTACGCAGCCCACATCCGCACGCTCGCATCAAATCCGTGGACCTTTCAAAAGCGCAGGCGATGCCTGGTGTCGTTGCGGCGGTATCCGGCCGTGATTTTCCGGATAAGAAATACGTCAATGCCGGTCCCGCGTTCGCCGACCGGTTCGCGATGGCGCGTGACCGAGTGCGGTTCGTCGGCGAGGAGGTTGCGGCCGTCGCGGCGGAGACCATAGTGCAGGCTCAATCAGCACTCGCCGCAATAAATGTTGAATATGAAATCCTACCTGCTGCCTTCGATGTGGAAGCGGCGTTGGCGCCGGGAGCGCCCGTTATCCACGAAAAGCCAGATTTACCACCCAATGTTACCCAACGAAGCGTCGCCGATTTCGGCGGTGTCGAAGCGGCGTTTGAGGGTGCGGAATATGTCTTCGATGCCATCTTCGAGCACGGAATCGTGGCACCGATTTGCCTGGAGACGAATGGCGTTCTGGCGTCTTTTGATACAGCAGCCCGGACTCTGAATATATGCGCGCCAACCCAAGCGCCGTTTTTCGTGCGCAAGGAAGTTGCCCATGTAATGGAGCTTCCGTTGGAAGACGTGCAGGTACGCTCGGTCGTCATCGGTGGTGGCTTTGGGGGGAAATCCCAGTCGCCGGAACCGATAGCGATTGCCGCGATGTTGTCGATCAAATCCAGGCGGCCGGTGAAAATATTATTGAACCGGCAGGAGGAATTCCTCAGCGGTAAGTCGGATCATGCGAAGAAAATGCGTGTTCGCTCAGCTGTTGCGGCGGACGGCAGCCTTCTCGGCCGCCACACGGAATTCTGGGTCGATAATGGCGCCTATACCCATATGGGCCCCGCCTATATTTCGGCTGTGCGCCAACGGACCTGTAATCTCTACCGTGTCGGCGCGGCTGGTTTCGACGGCAAACTGGTGCATACCAACAAGGTTTCCGGCGGCTCGTATCGCGGCATGGGTTCGCCGCAAATCATTTGGGCGATTGAAACCCAGATCGACGAGATCGCGGAGAAGCTGGGCAAAGATAAGTTGGCCTATCGGATTGAGATCGCAAATCAGCCGGGCGACCGGACACCTATGGGATGGAATATCGGCACCTGCGCGATGGCGGAATGTCTCGCCGAAGCGGGACGGCGTATCGGTTGGGCCGAGAAGAAAGACGCGATGCCGGCGAACCGGGGAATCGGCTTCGCGGCGATGATTAACCCTAGCGTTGGTATGCTCTACGCGGAGGGGAACTTCGCCTGCGTGTCAATCGATCTGCTGGCGGATGGGAGGTTGCGTGTCGGTACTCAGTCGGCGGATTGCGGCACGTCGCAGAATAC
>CAXAGK010000623.1:0-1955 GCA_963968305.1 uncultured Rickettsiales bacterium
TGGCGCCATTTTCCGGCGTCTGCCAATTGCTTGGCCTGGGCCTCGATCTGTTCGCTGAGATAGATGCGGGCGACGGAGAACACAATGTAGCCGCCCGGCTGCACGACGCGGGCTAATTCTTCCAGGCTGCTGAGCGGTGCATGGCCTTCGGTATAGACGCCTGAAGCGGTGGCACCGGCATAGCTGTTATCCTCATAGTCAAGCCGCTCGCCAAGCACACCGAACTTGAGCTCTCGGTACAAGTCCTTCTTAGCGGCAAGGGCCAGCATGCCGGCTGATGCATCGAAGCCATCGATATTGGGATAGCCCAGTGCGGGCAGGATTTCGCCGAGGATGCCGGTCCCGGCACCGGCATCGAGCACCGGCGCGTCGCTGGCCGGTTGATAGCGGGCGAACATCGCCGCGGTCATGACCGGATGGGTATAGCCGACGCCTCTCATGTGCGCTTCATATTCCTTCGACCAGTTGTCGTAGACGACGGAGGTGACTTTTGAGTCGCCGGCCGCATAGGCGTCATGGAGGGAGCGGACTTTTTCGCCCTGATCGGAACCTGTCATGATATCTTTCCGTTAGTGAGAAGGAGAGGCCGTAAGGCCTTCGAGTTGATAGGCTTGCGTGAGTGGTCCGGGCTCGATCCAGTCTTCCAGTGCGAAATCCCGATCGATAAATTGATGCTCGTGGAGAAACGACTTCACAACCTCGAGCGCTTCCACCAAATCGCCATCGAGCTGGGGTAGAAACTTATCGCGGTAATCCGGCTCCAGGTATGTTTCGATTTTGTCGGCGTCGATGCTGCATTCCCGCGCGATCAAGTCGCGTGCCTCGGTTGGGTTGGCTTGCACCCAGTTCGCCGCGCGAATGGCCGTCCGAAGGTAGCAAACGACCGCATCGAAATGATTGTCGACGACATGACGGGAAGTAGTCAGTAGGCGCGGCGTCGAGTTGTTGACACGCTCGGCCATGCCCGGCGCTGATCTCACGTCGTACAGCAGGCGGATGCGGCCTTCCGCCTCGCGCTGAAGCAGCCCGGCTTCCGGGCCCTTGCCGAAAATTGCGTCGACCTCACCGGAGAGAAGAGCCTCGAGCTGGCCTCGGTACTCGCAACGGGCGGGCTTGGTCACTTCTTGAAGGCCGACGTTTCGCCGCTCGCTCGGATCCCAGCCTTCGACAATATCGATAAATTCCACTGCATCGGCCGTCACATCGTGCACCTTGAGCGCAGAGGTCAGACCTTTCAGCGCTGCAAATCGCCAGAAATTGAACACAAGCCGCGGCCACACCGGCAAGGCCAAACGGCGACCGGTAAGATCGGCGACACTCTCCACCGGATCGTCGGCGCGCACGAAGACGCCCTGGAATTCTTCCATGAAGGTGATGCCGAGAGCCACAGAGTCGACACCGTTCGCGCGCGCCCATACCGGCGGTGCCACACCGCCCTCGCGGATGAACATATCGATCGAGTGCGTGTAGTGAACATCCTGATGGTCGGGGCCGAGTTCGGTGATGTTGGGCACCACATAGTCCGAATCCTCAAACGCGTCGGTGAACATGCCGGTCTGGAAGGCAATGCCGGATGCCGTGGGGACGGGGCACCGAGTGTAATAGATCGGGGTGCGTGATGGCATGAAGCAATTGATCCAGCGTATGTGTTGACCAAATCAGGAGTTGAGATGGCGGCGAGGCGGCGTTCCATGGGAACATCCAAACAGTCAGCATATTAGCGGAAGGGATGCGTGGAGGCTAATTTCGGCAGATTTAGCTACGAGCGGCCATCTCAATAGAGGTCTGTGAATGTCGGTTTTGGAGCGAAAGCGGACTCTCGGATTTAGGAATTTAGAAATTCTCAATACGACCAAGTTTACGTCGGTTATTGGCCGAGGCTGTTTTAGAGGTCGAATCAAGGGCAAGATTTTTCGTCTGGATATAGAAGCAGCGGACATTTTGGTCGCCGCCTT
>CAXAGK010000624.1:0-1953 GCA_963968305.1 uncultured Rickettsiales bacterium
GGTGTGAAGTTGCGCACATATGCGATTGGCACCTTCATCGGTATAATTCCGGGCTCGTTCGTCTACGCGACTGTCGGGGCAGGGCTCGGCAGTATATTTGATCAGAACGGAGAGTTTACCGTAACCGGTATATTGACGCCGGAAATCACGGCAGCCTTGGTCGGTCTCGCGGTATTGGCGCTGCTACCGGTCGCCTATAAGAAGTTCCGAAAACCCGAGAATTAAAATGGTGCGGACGGGGGGACTCGAACCCCCACACCCTTTCGGATAGCAGATTTTAAGTCTGCTGCGTCTACCGGTTCCGCCACGTCCGCACTATTGATTTCGCCGCCAAGCGGGAACAGGGACCTTAGCTAAGCAGACTTTCTACGACAACCCGGAAGAGAGTGTTTTAGCGCGTTAAATCGGTTTGACGATCTGCCATTTTGTCGGCGAGCTGGAGCCGCCTTTGACATCCACCCGCGTGCTGCTGCACGAGGCTAAAAGCAGTAGGGTGATTGAGATGGCAGATATGAAGCGCATACGCTACCTTAGCCGAAAAATTGATTCACCGCAGCTCTGATGGTGATCACCAATCCCCAAATCCAAACGAATCGCCGAATCGAATGGCGGCGCTGCCACCAAGGGTATCGCTGGTTTCGAAGTCAATTCGGCTCATGAGAGAGGTGGGAGATCTGGCATCGTCAAAATATCGCTCCGGTGTGTATCATATAGTTGGTGCAATCGAGTCATTACCAAGGCAATTCCGAGTTGCTATAATGTTGCAATAGGAGGTCCACAAACGTGGAACGAGATTGGACTTACTGTGCCTTGATAGGGCTCGGCGTCTTCTTGCTATGGGGTTGGCATCGTCGTCGTCATGGACGCGGAGGGAGTTTGTTGCCGGTGGTCGCCGCGATTCTGGCGGTGATTGCCGTGTTGTATCTTGCTATTGGCGTCTGAGGTGCGTTTTCTTAGTGTGCTCAGGCCATATTCCGGGGCGCGAAGTGAACCCGGAATTATGGCCTGAGAGACGCCGTCATAGGGTTTTAGCGCCATTATTCTCCCGAGCGTCAAACCCGTTCGGACCAGGCGCGACGCAGATAGCGGCGTTCACCGACATGGTCGTGTTCAATATGCGCCCGGTAGCCATTCGCTCCCTCGGCAACGTGGTGCTCGCGATGACATTCGGGCAAAGCTTCCTCGGCAAACGCTTCAAGCCCTTCGCGTAAAAGCCGACCCTGAATGTGATCCGGCGCATCGATGCCCAGGAAATTCAGCACGGTCGGCAGGATATCGACGACACCGGCGGTGACCGGTGACGCATAGCCTTCGCGCACTCCCGTCCCCTGCATTGCGAGCCAGCACCGGACTTCGCGTTCGTGCAATCCACCATGCATGCCACCCCCTTCAGGATAGCCGCAATCATGTACTGTCCCGCCCGCGATACCATGGCTGTTCGATCCATCGTCGGACTTTAAGACGATGCCGATATCGGCGGCCCGGCGGTGAACGGAGCGAAGGTGATCGTGTAGCAATGCACCATCTCCCTTGCGCGTGAAGAGCGGCCCGCACCAATCCTGGCTTTGGAGCCAGGTCAACACGCGCAGGATCAGATCGGGGTCGGAATCTCTCACGTAAATACCGCCAGCGCTGGAGAGCGCCAAGGCCACATCCGATCCGTCTTGAGTCGTCTCGCCGACGGTGAATCCGCCCTCACGAAACTTCTCGGCGAGATCGAGCTTGCCGCCGAGCAACGTTACCATTCCATGGTCCGACATGGTCACGATATGGAGTCTCTCCTCGGGCGGTTTTGCAGCTTCTCGGGCCAAAATGCGGCCGAACTCACGGTCGACCGTGCGTAGCGCTTCCAGGTTCTCCGGCGTACCGAGGCCGATCCGGTGATAACTGTTATCGGGCTCGCAATACCACAACACCATCACGTCCGGCGTCAGATTAGGTTCCACATATTCC
>CAXAGK010000625.1:0-1933 GCA_963968305.1 uncultured Rickettsiales bacterium
CGTCAGCCATGCTCCAGTAACGTCGGACATCGGGTTCACCGCCCGGCGTTATCGAGAGCAGGCTACCCGGCGGTAGTTTAAAGATATTCTTATAGATGGAGCGGGGGGCCGGGATATAGTTGAAGCGGAGATATGCGGCGACCGCGTCCCGGTCGATCTCCGGCTGCCATCCTTCGGCGGCGCGCAGGGCTTTCAATTCCGATCCGAACAGGAACTGATCTCCGACGGTGCCGAAATAGAGCGGCTTGATACCAAGGCGGTCACGGATGAGCCATAATCGGCGTTCGTCACGATCCCAGAGCGCGATGGCGAACATACCGATCAATCGTTTGACGGTCCCTTCGATACCCCATCGACCGAACGCCTCGAGGATAACTTCGGTATCGGAAGTGCCGCGAAACGAAACCCCTTGCCCGACCAATTCTGAGCGGAGGTCCTGAAAATTATAGACTTCGCCGTTATAGACGATGGCGTAGCGTTGATCTCGCGATACCATCGGTTGGCGGCCGGATGGCGAGAGATCGATGATCGCCAAACGTCGGAACGAAAGCGCCAAACCGTTCGGGGCGTCGGTCCATTGGCCGCCGGTATCGGGTCCACGATGGTACAACGCGTCCGCCATGCATTTTGCCTGCAGGGCGAGTTCGTTACCGTCGAGATTACGCTTGAGGTCGACGAGACCGGCAATGCCGCACATCGGTGTTTTCCAACGATTTTTGTAGAGCCGCACTTTAGGGGGGCAGGCACGGGGTGGCAATCTTTGGAATGCCGCGCACAGCTATCTATGCGCTATTTAGTCGTATTGCGGAGGGTTGTATATCGAGGTCGGATTTGCGTTTTGGATGAATGCGGTGAATTGGCGGATTAATAAGAATGAGAATGGTTTGCAAAAAAGGTTAGATGTGGGCACTTTTATTGCGAATGCGTCGCAATAGTATTAACGGCTTACAATGAGACGAAACATGTTTGCATACGGAAATGACGAGATTGCCCCAAGTAGTCTAACAGAGTTGTCTGAATCGGAACGTCTTCTCGTGTGGTCATACCGGCGATGGATTGTCGGTATGCGAACTCGTGAAGAAATCCACTGGACGCTTGTGTGGCGCGAAGTCAGTTGCATCTTCGGTGCGGATTCTGTGAGATCGGTTCTAGGCGGTTTGCAGAGTATGATTGCGGGGATCGGGCTTTATGGCCGCCGTACGTTGCGCTTACATCCGCCATGTTGCGGGCATATCTGTACCGATGAATTTTCGATCGTAGCGCTTATTGGAGCGTGTCAGCGCCGCGATTACCGAACGGCCCGCGGTATCGCGGAATGGTTGGTCCGTGAAGAGGGGATGTCTGGTGTCCTGGAAGGGGCAGGGCGGATTGCCACGGTATTATCCGAACATCGCTTGTATCTGCCGGACCGATCCTCTCGGCAAAACGAATTAAACACGATCGACGCCGAGGTGTCGTCGGAATCCCAAGAAGGCCTGTCTGATCCAGTGTTATATGAGGATACTAATTGTTTGCAGAGCCGGCGATGATCTTGGCCTTCAGGCGCGCCAGGGTATCGTTGTTAATGATGGCGCCGAGCGCGCAGGGGACGAATATCTCAACTGGGGCATCGTAAATTCAATAGGCCGGGACCGGTGTCGCACCGAAAGTGCGTTGGGCCTCGCTCATGCGGCTATTATGGATATCACTAACCAAAAGGATAGCGCCGGCATCGCTGAGGCGTCGCGCCAAGTGCCAGCCGACATTCCTGAGCCCCTGTACCGCGACGCGGACACACTTCAAATCGTCATGGCCGAGGCGCTCCCGCATGGCCGCCGCTGCCACCTTCCGGAAGACCTGCGACGAAGGGGGGGGGGGGCTTCGCGGATGACTGCCCTGTCCTTAGGTGTGGTCCCGACATCTTCCGCGATCGTTTAGGTACCGTTGAGGGATT
>CAXAGK010000626.1:0-1923 GCA_963968305.1 uncultured Rickettsiales bacterium
GAAGTTCTTTCCATCGATGGCGATTCGGGCCTCGCGCGGATTACTGTGCGAAGGGACGGCGAGACCTCCGAGCTGTTGGCCCGTCGGGTCGTGCTTGCAACGGGTCTTCTTGGCAGCGGAGGCAAACATGTGCCGGTGGGCCTTACCGAGAACTTAGCCGCGGATTGTTGGGGGCATGCCGCAGACAATATCGATTTCACCAAGTTGGCGGGAAGGGACGTCGGCGTGCTCGGTGCGGGTGCCACAGCGTTCGACAATGCAATTGTCGCCGCTGAGCAAGGCGCAAGCCGATCAGCGCTGTTCTGCCGCCGTCCAGAACTGCCATGGCTCAGTGCGAAAAAGGGTTTGGAGAATGCTGGCTTCATGCGCCATTTTGCGGACTTCCCGGACCTCTATCGCTGGCGCTTCGTTAAAGGAATTACGGAGACGCCGATCCCGCCGCCCCGGCATTCAATCGAGCGGTTCATGGAACGAGATAATACCGAACTTTGCCTCGGCAGTCCGTGGTATGCGACGCGAATGGAGGGCGACAAGGTAATCGTCACCACTCCGGCAGGAGATGAGAGGTTTGATTTTGTTATCTTCGGCACCGGCTTTGACATGAAAATTGATCGACGCCCCGAGCTTGCCGCGATTGCTCCTCACGCCCTCCGCTGGCGGGACCGGTTTACCCCACCTGTGGGGGAGGAGAACGAAACCCTCTTGGCTCAACCCTATCTCGGTCCCGGCGGTGAATTTCAGGAACGCACGCCTGGAATTTACCCAGCTCTCTCCCGAATTTGCATGCTTGGCGCCGCCGCCAGTTTGAGTGTCGGGCCGTTATTCGGAGGTCTGAACGGCGTGAAATTCGTATTGGAACGATCCGTCGATGAAACCTGCCGGGCCCTCATAATGGAAACGCTCGGAACCTTCTACGACAGATTTAAAAAAGGTCTAAGCGCGGAAAACCTGCCGGTGCGATGAGTTCGACGGATTGACGGTGCGGGCGGTGTGTTATCATCCCCCCTCATAGACTTCGCATCTAGATAGGTGGTGCAATAATATAGCCGGTTTCGGTTTAGCGTAATTCGGAGGATAAATAGATGACCCAGACGACTAAAGACGCATTGCCGGAGATCAAGCATCTCGATGATATGGACTGGGAAGTGAACCGGTTCGGATCGATGTGCAAGTTTCCCTTCCACCCGAGTGCCGACGACCCAACGCAACCGAACGCTGGGGTCTTGCGCTATGAGGCGGGCGAAGGGTTTGTCACGCACCGGCACGATTTCGCTCAAGTCTGGTACGTGATCGAGGGGGAATTCCAATACGGTGACCAGACCCTGCGCGCTGGGCACATCGTCTATCATGGCGACCCGCACCGCGAATACGAATTGAGCACTGAGACCGGATGCACGATTCTGTTCCTGCAGTACCAGGGGCCGACGACGGGTGAGGGGCCGCTTTACGACGGCCGGATGAACCTGAACAAGGCGGAGGCTGACGAAGAGTTCGATCTAAACCTGTAGGCGCGCGCGGACCGTATTGGCCTTCAACGCCCTTGGCATAGTGTTTCTCACACACCAGTGGGAAAGGGCGATGTGATGGCAAAAGGTTACTTAGTGGTCTGTTACCGAGAAATCTCGGACCCGGAGAAACTCAAGACCTATGCTGAATTGGCGCCGATGGCGATGGTGCCGCGCGGTGCCAATATCCTGGCGCGCGACGGGCGGGTCGAAGCATTCGAGGACGGGCTCGCCGAGCGTACGATCCTGGTCGAGTTCCCGAGCTTCGAAGCGGCGCTCGAGGCATATCATAGTCCGGAATACCAAGCCGCCGTTGCGGCCCTCGGTGACGGAGCCGTCCGTGATTTCCGCATTGTCGAAGGTCTCGACTAAGGAGAGAACATGATTGACATCAATGGCATGGCGCACGTCATCCTGA
>CAXAGK010000627.1:0-1903 GCA_963968305.1 uncultured Rickettsiales bacterium
CCCATATCCGCATCGAACTCGGCTTCGAGGTTCCGCTCCAACCGGACAAGGTCCTCTGGCAATGGCATGCCCATGGCCTTCAGCTCTCCTAGTTTTTCGCGAATGCGGAGGTAAATTTCGTGGCGGTCGCCTTGATCTCCCTCTATTTCGTCAACCAGCAGTGACAATTCGGCGGTCAGGTTCTCAAAGCTCATGGTCGTTCTCCCTTGGCGTACGGTGCCGTTCTGCCGTATATCCCACTCTATGACTGACACCGCCGCCATGATCGGGATCAATTCCGACGTCCCCACGCCCGCGAAAGATACGCGCCAGAATCTTGTCGGCATGTCGCACACGGAGATTCTCGACGCCTTGGCGGCTTTTGACGTCGAGCGTTACCGGGCCGACCAAATATACAGTTGGGTCTACGCCAAAGGTGCGCGTGACTTCGATGCGATGACTAACCTTTCGAAGGATTTAAGGGCGCATTTGCCGGAAGCCTTCCGGATCGACCGGCCGGGCGTTTCGGTTGACCAACAATCCGTCGACGGCACGCGGAAGTGGCTGCTCGACTTTGAGGACAAGAACGCCGCCGAGACAGTCTATATCCCGGAGCCGGGTCGCGGCACTCTTTGTGTCTCGAGCCAGGTCGGCTGCACGCTCACCTGTTCCTTCTGCCATACCGGAACTCAGCGTCTGGTGCGCAACCTGGAGCCGGGCGAGATCGTCGGCCAGATTATGTTGGCCCGCGATCATCTGGAAGAATGGCCGTCGAGCAAGGAACAGAACCGGATCACCAACATCGTCATGATGGGCATGGGCGAGCCGCTCTATAATTACGACAACGTCAAGAAGGCGCTGCAGATCGCCATGGACGGCGCCGGTGTTTCAATATCGAGGCGTCGGATCACGCTGTCGACCTCTGGTGTGGTGCCGATGATCGAGCAATGCGGCGAGGAGCTCGGCGTGATGCTGGCGATCTCCCTGCACGCGGTGACCGATGATGTGCGCGACAAGCTGGTGCCGATCAATAAGAAATATCCGATTGCGGAATTGCTGCGCGCCTGCCGCGCCTATCCCCCTGCCAAGAACGCCCGGCGCATCACTTTTGAATACGTCATGCTAAAAGGCATCAACGATTCCGAGGCCGACGCCCGCGAGCTGTGCCGCCTGATCGAGGGTATTCCGGCCAAGGTGAACATGATCCCGTTCAATCCATGGCCCGGTAGCACCTATGAATGCTCTTCCGGCAATGCGATTCGAAGATTTGCCCGCGTTATCGAACGCGCCGGCTATGTCGCCACGGTACGCACGCCGCGGGGCACTGACATAATGGCGGCCTGCGGACAGCTCAAGACCGAGAGCGAACGCGTCCGCAAATCTCAACGTCTCAACTAAACGAGTACAACCATATGTCCGATCAGCCCGCGCCGCGCCTTGCACCGCTTCCCGAAGCCCAATGGACCGACGAGATGCGTGAGATGTTCACGCCGACGATCAAAACCTTCGGGCGGGTATTCAACATCTTTACCACGCTGGGCCGTCATCCGAAGCTGCTGAAGCGCTGGATGGTCTTCGCCAATCATTGCTTGCTGAAATCGAGCCTCGTGCCGCGCGACCGCGAGCTGGTGATCTTGCGTGCCGGATGGGTCAGCCAATCCGCATACGAATGGGCGCAACATAATCGCATCGGGCTTGAGGCCGGTCTTTCTCAAGAGGAAATCGAGCGGGTAAAAGAAGGCGCTAGTGCAGCTGGCTGGAGCGATAGCGAACACGCTCTGCTCGCCGCCGTCGACGAATTGTTGGAGACGCGAACACTCAACGATGCGGGTTGGGCTGCGGTCACCAAACATTTCAACGATCAGCAGGTCTTGGACATAATTTTCACGGCTGGAAATTACATGACGCTGGCGATGGCGCTGAA
>CAXAGK010000628.1:0-1887 GCA_963968305.1 uncultured Rickettsiales bacterium
CACGCCGATGACCGGCTCTGTCTCGCCCAGCTCATCAATCTCCGAGACCGGTTTAAACGTCGGGTCGTCAATTGGCGGAATGCTGTCCTTGGGCGGGCCGCCCGATAGAATGTCCGTCAGGGGGATCGAATGCTTGGTGAAGTCCGTCTTGGGCCACTCGTGGCGCCAGTAATCCGGGTTGGCCGCCGCTTGGCTTGCCCAAAGACAGAGGAGTGCGATTACGCTGACAATCTGTTTCATATTCAGACTGTCCGACATTCCGGGTTTCAAATGCAATTCAACCCTGTGTGAAGAGGGTGCCGCTAGAGCGGGATGTCGGGTACCCAGCAATAGCCGTCGGGGTCGAGGATATAGGCTTCGCGTAGTCTATGCGGTTTATACAAAGCGCCGGCTAATACTGTATATCCGCCGTCTCGCGCCCGCGCTTCCGCTGTGTCTGGGTTGACTTCGTGCAGTCTAAACTCCGCACCTGCGCCGCGCCCGTCAATATTTGCGACGAAGCCCGCGAGCGGATGTTTATCGTAAGTATGGTCGGCGTGCGGCATCCATTCCATGTCGCCGAGTCGGAGGACGGCGAAGTCCGGGTCGGAATAGACGCACTGCGCGCTGAAGACCGTCTCGGCAAAGGAGACGGAGGCTGGAATACTCGTGACCAATAGGTTGACGCCGAGCCCACGCAAAGTGGCGGCGTATTTCGGCGCCGGCATCCAGGGATCGCCTGTACGCTTCTTCGCCATGCTATCGGTCCTTGCGTAAGGAGATAAGGATCGCAAATGAAAAACGCCCGTTCGGCAAGGCCGCGGGCGCTTTCGGGGTACCTCTAATCAGCCAGTGACTAGAAGCCTTCGCGCTCCAACCGCTTGCGAAGCAGCTTACGATGACGGCGAACCGCCTCGGCTTTTTCCCGCGCTTTACGCTCCGACGGCTTTTCGTAGGAACGGCGCAGCTTCATCTCACGGAAGACACCCTCGCGCTGCATTTTCTTCTTGAGCGCCTTCAGGGCCTGATCGACATTATTGTCGCGGACTGTGACGTGAACGATGGGACTTCTCCTGCCTGACAAACATCTTAACGATTGCTGAGTGGTCGCGGCTTATATCACGGTGAATTCTGCTTGGGAAGGGGTGTTTACAACACTGTAACCTCTAATTTCGACATCATATACTAGTCTCATGGCGATATTGAAAATTGCAAAAATGGGGCATCCAGTGCTCCGCGAGCCCGTATCCGAGGTGGCCGACCCGACCGCGCCGGAAATCCGCCGTCTGGTTGAGGATATGCTGGAGACCATGGCCGATGCCGATGGAGCCGGTTTGGCCGCCCCTCAGGTACACGTGCCGTTGCGGGTCGTCATTTTCCATGTGCCGGAAGGACGCGATGAAGAGAACCCGAATCCGGTCCCGTTGAGCGTGCTGATCAATCCGGTTGTCGAACCCTTGACCGAAGACACCGAGGTTGATTGGGAGGGATGCTTGTCGGTCCCCGGTATGATCGGGGCCGTGCCACGCTATACCAAAGTCCGATACCGCGCGGTATCGCTGGAAGGAGAGCCGATAGATCGGGTCGCCGAAGGGTTTCATGCACGCGTCGCGCAGCACGAATGCGACCATCTGGAAGGCACCCTTTATCCGCAACGGATGGAGGATTTGTCGCTTTTGATGTTCCGGGACCAGATGCGCTATCACGCCGACGGAGCATCTGAAGAAGCGGAGGAAGAAGAATGACCGAAGACCTCCGGAAAGAACTGCTGCGGGCTGTCCTCCCTCACGTGCCCTTTGACGGGTGGAGCGACAGGTCCCTTAAGGCCGGTGCCTCGGATATCGCCATGTCCATTGCGACGATGCAGGCACTGGTTCCGGGCGGTGGATTGGAATTGATTGAATTGCA
>CAXAGK010000629.1:0-1879 GCA_963968305.1 uncultured Rickettsiales bacterium
AACTCAGCAGCCTTAAGCAGGCCCTAACCTAAATTCGGTCTACTGGAGACGCCGTGCGCACCGAGTGCGGCGACCGCGAAATCAGGTTATACCCAGCCATGCGCACGGCTGCAATCATAAAATTACAGATTCAATCAAAAAAATTTAAAGCAGCCCAAGTTCACGCAATTCGGCTGCCATTTCCGACGGGAAATCCTCTCCGCCTTGGCGCTTTGGCTGGTCAGGTGGCACATCCGCTCCCGGAAAATAGCGCCAACCTTGAAATGCACGGTGGCGACGGGGTGCCGTTGGCATGAGTTCAGGATCCAGCATAATGAAGCAGAATTTGCGTCCCTCCTCATCGGTTTCGCTCTCAAACCCGAGAAGTCTTTGACGCGCGGCGATACGGCCCTTGATCACCCAATACATCGAGCCTCCGTCGAGAAGCTCTTCCGAACGGCGAGGACCATGTCGCGTGCGATGCCACAAGCGTGCCTTTTTACTGTTGGTCGCCCGGCTATCCGCCAGCTTGCGCTTTTGAACCTCCGCCAGATGATCGATATCCTCGATACCAACGGCCAATTTAATAATATTCAGCATGGTGTGTCGCCGTAGGTCGTCTCGACACCGGTCACAGCAAGGATAACAGCCTCACGGGTCTCGATGTCGCCGTCTCCTCTTGCCTGCCGCTCGACGACAAGGCGGAGAGCCCCGAATAAACCACGCGCGAGTGTTTCGCCTTCCGCGCTCAAGATATCATCTTGTGACACGATTACCTTATGCAGAGCGTCGGCGACTTGGCTGATCAACGGGAACCCGAAACTCCCGCCTTGCCCGCGAATATCGTGCGCCTTACGCCGTAACTGATCTACGGCTCTAACACTGCCGCGCGCTTCGCTCAGAGTTTTGTCGAGTTCATCGAGATCACCACGAAGCCATTCGAGATATTCCTCACTCATGGATGCGACGATGGATTCTGCGCGCGCAACAGCCTCCGCGTCGATCGCAAAATCGATGCTTTCCCCGCCCTCTTCGAAGTCGTTGAATTCGCCTTTTTTCCGGTTCATCGCAGTCAATTCAGCTTACTGTTGGCCTCGAGAAACATTACGTTCAAAAGAACCGGCAGAGGCATTTGAGTCAAGGCGTCGAAACACGTGAACTCAGCCCCCGACAGCGCTTATTCCACCGCCAATCCCAGCAATTCCGCGCCTTCATCGACTTGATCTCCATCCGTGAAATGGACCGCATTTACCGTACCAGCTGCCGGTGCGACAATCGCATGCTCCATCTTCATGGCTTCGATCACTATCAAGGTCTGCCCTGCACTCACCGAGTCGCCGACCGCAACCGCGACGGACACAACCCGACCCGGTAGCGGCGACGTCAAACGCCCGCTCGCCGGCCCGCTCGAAGCCCGTGCATTCAGCGGGTCGACCAACTGGAGTTGCCGCGTCCCCTGAGGCCCGAGGATATGACGCTCTGCGCCATGGCGAATGACGGAAGCGGTCAGTCTATGGCCACCGATTTCCGCCACCAATCGACCGTTGGATTGAAAATGACCCCTCACTTCCAGTTGCCGCCCGGCGAATTCGAGATCATAGCCATCCCGAGAAAGATAGGCGATGACGGTGATTTCCACCTCGCCATCCAAGAAGCGCAAATCGATATGGCCACGATCGTTGAGTCGCCAGCCATCGCCACTTTGCCAAGGTGAATGCGGATCGCCGGAAGCCTTGGCGCGGGAGGCCAATGCCTCCGATTGCCAAATCAATTCCGCCAACGCCGCCAGGCCGAGCGTCTCATCGTCAATCGGGCCGAGTTCCGGAAATAGAATTCTCGCATGTTGCTCGATGAAACCGGTATCCACCTAACCCGACGCGAAGGCTTCACTGCTGATGGT
>CAXAGK010000630.1:0-1845 GCA_963968305.1 uncultured Rickettsiales bacterium
ATGTTGGAGACCATAAAGATTTCCGGTATCTCCGGATGCACATTCTGCCGCGCCATACGCGTCTCGTGATAGCTCTCAACCTCTGTGCCGAATAGCCGGCTCAGCCGCAGCAGTAGTTCCGGTTCTTCCGTGATGCGCCCCATGCCTTTGATCAACAGGAGACCTTGATGCGCGTCTAGGACACGCACCAGCGATTGCGGATCGGCTTCTGCGGCTTCGGTCAATTCAGCGGCGTCACCTCCCGTGGCGAACAACCCGCCAAAAGTCGCGCCCGGCAATGGGTTCACATCAAAGGCACTCATGCCGCACTCTCCTCTTTCCACTCCGGATAAGTCGACTTGGCGTATATTTCGATCGGCGAGCCGTCGCTGAAGCGCGACAGCCGGAAAGGTTTCAGGTCCACGGGCGCCGTGCCGTTCGTCACCAATTCCGACATGATGAGACCGGTCCCCGCCCCCATGCCAAATCCGTGGCCGGAAAATCCAGTGGCGACATAGTAGCCCTCCAACCCGTCGACCCCACTCCATACAGGCACCACGTCCGGCGTCACGTCGATCAATCCGGACCAGGCTTCGGCGATCTCGAGGTTGCCCAATTGTGGGAAGCTGCGCTTCGCCGTCGCGAGAATATCCTGGATCGTCGGCATGTGAGGGGCCGGATCGTTGACCCGATTCTTCTCGAACGGCGTCACGTCATCAGCGCCCCAGCGCTTCGGGCGCGCCAGTTCCTTGAAGAAGGCACTGTTGAGGCGCAGACGCATCGGCTGCGTCTTAAGGGCCGGCATGTAGGTGCCAAAATATCGAAAGGCGTCCGGCACGATATCGAAGAAGCCGGAGCCGGACCGCCCGATGGTATAGCCCCCATCTTGCCGGCGGCGGAAACTGGCGCCCACCGAACTCACATTGGTCTCTGTGACCAGCGGCGCCGGTTTCGTGCGCAAGACCGAGGAGCGGACCTTCAACTGCGGAAAGCCGTAGCCAACATTGCCGCTGAACAGGCTCGACCATGCACCGCCCGCACAAACTACGGCCTGGCAGGCGATCTCGCCTTTCTCCGTCACGACGCCGGTAACCTTGCCCGCCGCGCGCTCCACCGTGCGCACCGCGCATTCGGTCAGGACTGTGCCGCCCAGGCGTTCCACCGCGCGGGCAATCGCGGGCACCGCCTTTGCCGGTTCTGCCCGCCCATCCGACGGCGTGTAGAGAGCGCCCTTCCATCTGCGGCCCTCGCCGCCAATATGTGCGTCGACTTCGTCGGGCGACAAAATGCGGCTGTCCAATTGATATTGCTTTGCGTGGCCAAGCCAATCCTCGTAATAGGCGAGATCGGCCTCGCTCTCCGCCAGATAGATTGAGCCGCCCTGATGCCAGCCGATATCGTCACCGATATCGGCCTCCATGTTTTCCCAGGCGCGTAAGGATTCGATGATGGCCGGCAACTCGCGCGGATCGCGGCCCTGTTTGCGGATGTAACCCCAATTGCGCGACGACTGCTCGCCCGCGACCCGGCCCTTCTCGCAGACGATGACGGGGATGCCCTTTTTTGCCAGGAAATAGGCGGTCATGCTCCCGGCGACGCCCGCGCCGATCACAACCACCTCGGTCTTCATAGGAAATTTGGCCAACGAGTGTCTCCTATCGTCTTGAGGTTAATCGCGAATCCATCCGTCGCCCCAAAGGTTGAGGCTGCGTTCTTCCATCGGCCAGACACGGGGGGCCATTTCGCGCGGCATGACTTCAAGCTCGGCGGAAATCTCAACCTGATTTTCATGTGGATCCTTAATCATGAAGAACAGATTGTTGCCGGGACCGTGACGGCCCGGGCCCCACCAAATCTTAATATGCA
>CAXAGK010000631.1:0-1833 GCA_963968305.1 uncultured Rickettsiales bacterium
GAATTCTCCGCGATATTGCCGCCGATGGTGCAGGCGATCTGCGAGGATGGATCGGGCGCATAGTAGAACCCCTTGTGCTGCACGGCCTGCGTCACACCGAGATTGGTAACGCCTGGTTGTACCGTGGCGCAACGGTTGTCGAAATCGACCTCGAGCACGCGGTTAAACTTTCCAAGCCCCAACAGAACTCCGTCTTCCAACGGCAGCGCACCGCCCGACAGGGATGTACCGGCGCCACGCGGCACCACGCGGACATTGTTGTCGTTGCAGTATTTTAAAATTTCGCTGACCTGCTCCGTCGTCTCCGGCAGAACCACGATCATCGGTAATTGGCGATAGGCGGTGAGCCCGTCGGATTCGTAGGCGCGGCGTTCGGCTTCTTCGGTGATGACCCCTTCGCCGGGCACGATCTCACGCAGGGCCGCGGCAATCTCCACGCGGCGCGCCATCACGTCCTTATCCGTCTCCGGCATCTTTAGCATGAGGAATTCTCCCTCGGTTCTGTCGCTAGTTTATCCGGGCCACAGTGCACTCGTCATCTTCTAAATTTTGGACTACGAAGGGAATGCTTATCCGCATGGTGGTCAATAACGCAAGCCTCGATCGACGACGTTCCGCAGAGGTTTCCCCGCATACCAGCGGGCAATGTTGTCGAAGACGAGGTCGATGGTGAGCGGCGCATAATTATCGTCATCATCGGACGAGACATGCGGCGTCAGAATAACATTTGGCGTGCACCAAAGCGGCGAGTCGGACGGAAGAGGTTCCGGGTCGAAGACATCGAGGATGGCGCCTCGTATCCGTCTGTCGACGAGACGTTGGCGAAGTGCTTCATAATCCACGATCCGAGCCCGGCCCATATTGATCAGGCCCGCCTCAGGGCGCAAACAATCGAGAGCCGAGGCATTGATCAAGCCCTCGGTTTCCAATGTTAAAGGTGCGGCGACGAGGACAAAATCGGCGCGGCGCATCATTTCATGCAGTCGGTCCGGCGTTCCCATCTCGAGGACCGAGCGATGTGATTTTCCACTGCGCCGAATGCCGAGGACCTGCAAGCCGAGTTTGCGGGCCGCTTTTGCGGCGGCAACGCCCATATTACCGACACCGATGATGAGAGCGGTCTTGCCCTGAATTGCCGTCGCGTAATGACGCTTCCACAAACCTTCTCGCTGGACGGTCACCGTCTCCGGGATGCGTTCGTTCAGCATCAGCAGCGCCGTCATGGCGAATTGCTCCGCCTTGGGTGCATGGACGCCCCGGTTGTTGGTGAGGACCGTGCCCGGCGGTAGCCAGTCGAGTGGCATGATATGCTCGATCCCAGCCCCCGTCATGTGTATCCATTTGAGGCGCGGGGCGAGGGTTTCCGTCCCTGCATACGGAAATCGCCAGCCGACGAGAATATCCGCATCCTCGACCATATGCCTATAGTCGTTCGCGTCTTCGGTGACCGTGACGTCGATCCGTGCCGCGAGGTCCGGATGGCGTGCGGCGGCGGCGGCATAACGCTCTGGCGTGACTTTATAGACCAGATCCATCGGCGCCACATTTTGAATATGGAGGCGCAGGCGCTCCGGTGGCGCGGTCCAGCCTTTCGGCATCCTGATACGGCGAGCGGTTGCTACCATCGACCTATTCCGCCGCCGCTTGGGTTTCGGAGCCGTGTCCGTCGAGCAATTGTTCCACGATCCAGCGGTCGACCGCATTGACGCCCCATTCGCGACGAGCGAGCCGGCCCGGCAGCGCTAGTGGCGATGTGATGCCCGCTTGCTGGCGCTCGCAGATGACGTTGTCTTCCGTATGAGTCATATCCCAGCGGCGATAATAGCGCTCGGC
>CAXAGK010000632.1:0-1826 GCA_963968305.1 uncultured Rickettsiales bacterium
GAGCAAATCCAACGGATCGCAGATTTCGCGGAAAGGTAATGCACATGAACTCGACGGCGATGAGTATATTAAATGCGGGCCTCTGGATGTTGATCGTGTTTCTAGCGTTTTCCATGCAGGTGATGCCGTTCTTGCTCGTGCTTACGCTGATCAATATCTCCTTCGGGGTATCGTCGGAAATAGCGCTGTATCTAATTCCAACCGTGTTGTTCGCGATGCTGATCGGAGCATGCGTTTTTGCGTCCAGTCGGGCGCGGAACAGGTTGCCGGCGCCGCTGCCGGTCTACCGTACCGATAACACATCGGACGGCTTGAAAGGCCTTGTGACGTGTATGCTGCCGCACTCGCGGCGATATCGCATGCGGTGATTCTATCCAGTGCAGGGGCCTAACATTTTGGCTGTCGTCGGCTACCTTACTAGCAAGATTTAATTTTCACATATCGGAGGTTCATCATGGCCGGCAACGGGCGTTCCCTTAAGCAGATTTTGGATTCGGGTGAGTTCATCGTCGCACCTGGCGTTTTCGAAATGATCTCGGCCCGGGTTGCAGATCAAATGGGCTTTCATGCGCTCTATATGACCGGATACGGAGCCACGGCCTCCTATTTGGGTCTACCGGATGCGGGTATTGCGGCCTATTCGGAAATGGTCGATTGCGCCGGACGGATCGCACAAGGAACGGTGACGCCCCTAATCGCGGATGCGGATACCGGTTACGGCGGGCTACTGAATGTTCAGCGAACGATTCAGGGTTACGAGGCAGCTGGAGTGCAGGGCATCCAGATTGAAGATCAAGTGACGCCAAAGAAATGCGGTCATACGCTTGGCCGTGAAGTGGTGCCGCTCGAAGACATGGTGCAGAAGATCCAGGTTGCCTGCGATGCACGACGTTCTGAAGACACGTTGATTATCGCGCGCACGGATTCCCGCACCGACCTTGGCTTGGACGAAGCATTGCGCCGCGGCGAGGCATTTGCGAAAGCGGGCGCCGATGTGGTGTTTGTTGAATCTCCGGAATCAGAGGAAGAACTACAGAAAGTCGGCGCCACAATCGATGCGTCGCTTTTGGCCAATATGGTGCCGAACGGCCGGACTCCGGTAATACCGGCGGAAACGCTTAAGGAATGGGGCTTTAATATCGCGATTTACCCGAGCTCCGGTTTTAGCGCCATCGCAGAGACACTGCGACAAGCCTATACCCACCTCCATGAAAATGGGACAAC
This sequence comes from uncultured Rickettsiales bacterium, assembly GCA_963968305.1. Taxonomy (GTDB): domain Bacteria; phylum Pseudomonadota; class Alphaproteobacteria; order UBA8366; family UBA8366; genus UBA6544. The sequence continues at coordinate 1,225 of CAXAGK010000632.1, forward strand.
CATCGGCACGCCCGTCAAAACTTATGAAGACGGCAATCGTTCCATGCATGACCTTATGGGTTTTCAAGATGTTTGGGAGTTCGAGAGGAAATGGGCTCTCCGGGACCCTGATGCACCCGGCGCTTGAGGTAGCGTTGTCTTTGATCGACAGTCGGTAGAACGAAAATGCCGAAAATTGTGGAGAATGCAGCTTGAAGACCGATGCCGCGATTTTGGTTGAAACCGGTAAACCGCTGGAGATTGGCCGCCTCGACATCCCGAAACTGAACGGTGGTCAATGTCTGGTCGAAATGGCATTTTCGGGCGCTTGCCACACGCAGTTGTTGGAGGTGCGGGGAAGGCGTGGAGACGATCCTTGGTTGCCGCATTGCCTGGGTCATGAAGCCAGCGGTGTCGTGCTTGAAGTTGGAGGCGACGTAACGCGAACGAAGCCAGGTGACCGCGTCGCGCTCTCTTGGATCAAAGCGTCGGGTATTGAAGCCGGTGGAGCCGTCTATCAATGGGAAGGGAAACCTGTTAACGCGGGCGCCGTTACCACATTTCAGCGCCACGCAGTGGTGAGCGAGAACCGCGTGACGGTTTTGCCGGGCGAACTCGAGATG
>CAXAGK010000633.1:0-1803 GCA_963968305.1 uncultured Rickettsiales bacterium
ATGTAGTTCCCTCCCCCCTCGTGGGAGAGGGCTAGGGTGAGGGGGAGTTCAAAAGGAAACATTCATGGGCAAAAAAATCGCTTTCGTCGGCGCGGGCGCTGTTGGCGCGCATGTGGGCGGATACCTCACACGCGCAGGTCACGACATCACGATGATCGACATCTGGCCGGACCATGTCGAAGCGATGCGCCGGGACGGGCTCTCGCTCGACGGATTGACGGAGCCGGAATGCTTCAACGTCAAGGTGAAAGCGATCCACGTCACGGAATTGCAGGAAGTCGCGAAATCCACCCCTTTCGATATCGCCTTCATCTGCGCGAAATCCTACGACACGGTTTGGCACACCCAGATGATCGCACAATATCTGGCGGCGGACGGGTTCTGCGTCTCTTTGCAGAATTCCATAAACGAGGAACGCATCGCCTCGGTCGTCGGCTGGGGCAAGGTCATCGGCTGTATCGCCAGCACCATCGCGGTGGAATTGGACCGCCCCGGACATGTGAGCCGGAATGTGGCGCTTGGAGGCGAGCGGCACACGATCTTCCGCGTCGGTGAGCCGCACGGGCGGATCACGCCGCGCATCGAGGAAATCGCCGACATGCTCAAGGTCTGCGACAGCTCTAAGACCACGACAAACCTATGGGGTGAGCGCTGGTCCAAGCTCTGCGTCAACGCGATGCGCAATCCGGTCGCAGCGGCAACGGCGCGCAGCGGCAACGAGAACGACCGCGACCCGATGACCCGTCAACTCTCCATCCGGCTCGCGGGCGAGGCCTGCAGAGTCGGGATTGCCCACGGCTACGACTTGGAGAACATATACAAAATGCCGCCGGAGCAGCTGATTGCAGCCCGCGACGGCGACATGGTGGCGATGGAAGCCTGCGAGGCGGTGATCGTCGAGAACGCCAGCTTCCGCAATGACGATCAACGCCCCTCCATGGGCCAGGACATGCTAAAGGGCCGACGCACCGAAATTGATTTCATCAGCGGGCTGGTGGTCGAGAAAGCCACGGAATTGGGCCTCGATGTGCCCTGTAATGCGGGTATTTTGGAAGCGGTGCGCAAGGTCGAACGCGGTGACATTCCGGCAAGCGCGGATGCCGTCGCACATATTAAGCCTTAACGGCTTAGTCCCCCGGTTCCTAACCTATATGCCTCCTCAATCCGCGCCGCTGGATCTAGGAATAGGTCGTCTTCTTCCAACCCCATCGCCGTCGCGAGGCGCGCTTCCGCCTCCTCCCCAGTCTCCAATGCACCGTCTACCAGGATATGGCGGATCGACACACCACGTCGGATCAAGTGGCGTGAGACCAACAGCGTACGATGGCAATCGAGCGGCTCGCGTTCGGCGCACATGAGTGCGATGCGGAGGCGCGACGCGCCCTCTTCCACCCGTCGCAATCCTTCGTCGAAAGCAGACGTCGCGGCAATCCGGTCGTAGACGACGCGACCGTCGACGTAACAATTCGGGTCGTCCGGCCGCGCACCCAGTTCCTTACCGAGGAAGACATACGCAATCCCCTCGCCCTTCAAGCGCGCGGCTAATTCATCCTTGCGATACTGCGGGTGACGCTTCGAATACGGGACCGAACGCACATCGGCGACTGCGTCGACCCCAGCCACCTTGAGCATGTCGATGAAGGTATCGATCGGATGATTGGAATGACCAATCGTAAATATCGTGGGCTTTTCCGGCACGGGCGTCATAGCGCTAAACGCCGATGACCTGCAACAGTCGCTCCGCCGCTTGATCCCAGGTAAAGCGTCGCGATCCGAAATCCGCCGCAACGATACTGGCGCGTT
>CAXAGK010000634.1:0-1790 GCA_963968305.1 uncultured Rickettsiales bacterium
TTTTAGCCAAAGCCCCCCGGCTAGGCCGAGCGAAACGGCGCTTGGCAGCGGATATTGGGTCGCTTGAGGCGCTTCGGTTTTATCGCTCTAATTTGGCGCGGACGATCCGCCAATTGGGCCGCGGCAATCGTTGGAAATGCTGGCTGTTCGTGGACGATGGAGATGCGCGTTGGCCGGGGCATTTACCTTGTCGGCGCCAAACGCGTGGCGATCTCGGCAACCGCATGGATGCGGCGTTGCGATCGTTGCCGCCCGGTCCGGTAGTGCTCATCGGCTCAGACATTCCAGGCGTGACGCCGAGTGACATACGCGACGCCTTTCGGCAATTCGCGGGTAAGGATGCGGTCTTTGGTCCGGCGGCCGATGGCGGTTATTGGTTGGTTGGAATAGCGCATGCCAAGGCCGCACCCGGATTGTTCCGCAATGTTCGATGGTCTAGCGAACACGCTCTATCCGATACCATACGCAATCTGCGGGGCGCTTATACGTATGGCCTGACCATCGAACGTCACGACGTCGATGATGGGCCCGCCTATGCCCGATGGCGCGGTGAAGTGGCCTCATAACTCAAATCGGATTGGTCCTCGACATTGCCGACGATAGGGACGACTTAACGCCAAATCTATTTTGGGAGAATAGTCATGAGCGTGAGCCAATCCGAAAAAGCAGAAATATTCGATGCCTTGCACGTGGGCCCCGGGGCTTTTGTCGTCGCCAATGTATTCGACGCGGGTTCGGCGATGCGCCGGAAACGGTGGCGAAGACGGTGCGCAGGGCCGCTGAAGCGGGTCTCATCGGTTGCACAATCGAAGATGCGACGAAGGATAAGGCGCAGCCGATTTATCCCTTCGACACTGCCGTCGAACGAATTACAGCCGGTGTCGAGGCTATGAATGCGCTCGATTTTGATTTCAAATTGACAGGAAGATGCGAGAATTTCCTACGTGGCAATCCCGACCTGGAAGATACCATTCGCCGCCTGCAGGTGTATGAAGCAGCAGGGGCGAAGGTATTGATGGCGCCCGGTTTACCGAACTTGGAAGCGGTACGGGCAGTATGCGACGCTGTCTCCGCGCCATTCAACTTCATGGTCGGTATTCCTGGGAAGTCGTTCACCTTCGCTGGTCTGCAGGAGGCGGGCGTTCGCCGGATCAGCCTCGCGACATCTCTCTACCGGGCGGCCATCAGCGCGATGATTGACGCCGCAAAGGAAGTGCGTGATGAAGGTACGTTCGGTTTTGTCGATACATCGAGCCCGACACCCGGATGCCACTTTCGTCCAAGGTGAAAAACGGGTTGCAAGCGATCTCCCCTATATGACTGTCGGGATCGGCGAAAGAGCCGGCATAGCCGCCCCAGAACGTGTCGGCAGGTTCCCTACGTAAGGTGCCACCGGCGCGGACTGCGCCCGCGACCACGTCGTCGACATCCGCTTTGCTTGCTTAGTTTTGCGCCAAGGTGATGCCGCTATGGACATTTTGCGGATCGTTGACCGGCGGCAGGTTTTCCTCCGCGGCCAGTTTTGCCCGGTCGTAGAGACCGACGATCACGGCACCTGCTTGAAAGAACGCCACCTCCCCGTCACCGATGGCGGAGGCGCGCCAGCCGAGCCCTTGCTCATAGAATTGCCGAGAGCGTTGCATATCTGCGACGCCAAGAGAGACGATACTGACCCGTGCGTCCACGAGCTCAAGTTTCCTGAAGGCGCGGCATTAATTCGACGAAATTGCAGGGCCGACATCGATTGTCGAGTTGATGATGCAGGATGTCGTCCCATCCGTCCTTGCAGG
>CAXAGK010000635.1:0-1786 GCA_963968305.1 uncultured Rickettsiales bacterium
GCAATGAACACAATCCCGATCGCGATCCCTAGTGGCGATCTCAAACACCTGGCCGCCTCTCCTAGCCACTGCACGCGATTCGGGTGTAGGACGGCCGCGACCGAGGCGAGGGCCAACAGTGACGTCGTATAGCTGATGCCAATCTGAGACAGCGGGACCGATAATCCAATGCAAACGGCGGCAAAAGCCGCCAGAAGGTCGCGTTTTCCAATTGGTGCTGAGTGAGTTTCCACGGCTTTTACTTATACAACTCGCTGCGAGAGCGCACTAAACCGAATGCCACAGATGATCTCAAGCAAAGAGAAGGATCGTGCGCATACTTTCCTTAGGCTTCGTAGTCGATCCAATCCGCCGGAATATGCCGCCAAGTGGTGTCTTGGGCCTGCTCTTCCAGATAATGCGCGCCCATACTGACGCTTCGCGGCGTCAGCAAAAACATCCGCGTCGTCCGCCAATCGAGCCCGAGATCCAGCACCACGACTGCCCCCACGCCATCCAGGTTCATCGGAATCGTGCGCCCGCCACGACGAGCAGCAAGCTCTTCTTCGATCAACTCACCAAGGCGGCCATAGGGACCGAACGTACCTTCCTCCTTGGCGATACCGGTGACTTTCGGTGCACGTGGGTCCATGCCGTGCAGCGGAATGCCGTAGCCCGGCACCCGCTCTCCTTTCGCATGCGCCTCCGCCACGATCGCGCACGCCTCGACGCGCAACCGGTCTTCCGGGATTTCAGCGGGATCGTCGGCGATTGCGCTTAACCTGGCGGACATCAACTTCGCCAATTGCTCACCCAACCCGCCCATGCGGTCGCCGAACGCCATGATACCACCCGCAACAGCACTCTGGATCGTCGTGCCGTAGGAGGCAAAACATCTTGCCACCATCGATGGCGGTGCTATGCCATGCTCGACGGATGCGACAAGCAAGGCGTCGAGCACACGGGCCTGCGGTTTCGTCGGCAAGTCACCCACGAACATCAAATACATCATCTCGGCGAAAGAGATCGAGCCCGTCAGCTCGGAGAGTTTCCGGCCGCGCACGAGAATTTCCTCTTCGGTCTCAGCACTCACGACTTCGGCAATGCCGGTACGCCAAGTCTTCATATCCATCGTCGCCATTTCGGCCTCCTTCATTCGCTCGCCACAATCACATTTCCGAATGTAGCCCTATGCCGGTTCCGGTACAGCGCGAGGCTTGCGATTTTGGAGCAACGTGCGAGATTCGACGACACAAAAAGAAACGAATCTTTTGGGGATAACCGTTCATGGATGAATTCGACTATATCGTCGTCGGCGCGGGCTCAGCCGGTGGCACGGTCGCGGCGCGCCTATCCGAAGACCCGAATTCCACAATCTGCGTTCTGGAGGCAGGCGGGCGTGACTGGAACCCCTATATCCATATTCCCGCCGGCTTCATGAAGACGCTGGTCAATCCGGCAGTCAATTGGCTCTACGAATCCGAGCCCAGCGAAGGAACGGCCGGGCGGCGCATCCCGGCACCGCGCGGCAAGACACTGGGCGGTTCCTCCTCTATCAACGGCAATATCTACAGCCGGGGACAGCGTATGGACTTTGACGGCTGGGCTCAGCAAGGTAATCGCGGCTGGGGTTATGCGGACGTGCTGCCGTATTTCAAGCGCTCGGAGCGCCGCATCGGCGACGGCGATGAGACCTTCAGGGGGCGTGACGGCGGACTGATCATCACCGATATCGACTACCGCCACCCGCTTGCGGACGATTTCATCAAGGGTGCCATCAACTACGGTATCCCGTTGAACGAAGACT
>CAXAGK010000636.1:0-1776 GCA_963968305.1 uncultured Rickettsiales bacterium
GGTCGGTCGAAAAACTCCATCCGTGATACGGGCAGGTAAAGACGGCGGAATTTCCTAATAGCAAACAGGTGCCATTAGCAAAGAAATGGCTCGCTCGAATGATAAAATCTCGAGCAACAAAACATTCCCATTAAACGCGGTCACCTAGGTCAATTCCTATAGGCAGCCAGATTTATGCCAACTCCTTCCTTGCTACACTTAATCCGCGGCTATTCTGGTGTTTGTGGACTAGTTCAGTCAGGCTATTTGAGCCTCAGTGTCCTCGGATCATAATCGCTGAGCGGACGGTAGGCGATGGGCTCTATTGTCGGGATCGTGAGCACACGCTCCACATACTCCGTAATATTTGCGTGTCGACGATCTTCTCCGGCACGCGCCTGGCCCCAGGCGATGAATGGCGGGAGCACATTGAAGCCGACGAAGCGAAGAATGCCGTAGTTGATCGGATGCAGATGGACATGAATGTCCCCAGTGATGCCGTTTGCCAAAAATGGCCCCGGACCACCGCCCGTGGTCAGCGACAACATCGCCCGCTTGCCTTTGAAATATCCGTTATCGAACCACCGCCCGCCGCCGTAAATTCTATCCAGGGCGAACACTCGGTCGACCCATCCTTTCAGAATGGCAGGCAAGCCAAACCACCAAATTGGAAATTGGAAGATCAGTAAATCGCACCAATCGAGCTTTTCGAGTTCCGCCTCAATATCCGTTGCGAACCCACCATGTGCCGTGGCGTGGGCTTCTTCGCCTTGTTGTTTCAGATAGTCGCCGTCTGCCGGCGTCGTGAAATTTTGGCGATCTGACACCGGATCAAACCCCATCGCGTAGAGATCGGAAACTCAGGTCTCATGACCGTTCGCCGTCAGTGCCGCAATCGCCGCCTCTATCAGCGCCCCGTTGAAACTCTTCGGCTCGCGATGGGCATAAACGATGAAGACCTTCATCCGGCCTTACTTCCGCGTCTTCTCCTCTGTCGGGCCGCCCGCTTCCCGCCAGGCGGGCATTCCACCGGTCAACTGCGCGATGTTTGCGATTCCCATATCCTTGAGTGCCTTGGCAGAGAGTGCGGAGCGTGGGTTACCGTTGCAAAAAAGGACGTATGTCTTGTCTACCTCCCCGTAGATATCGCGGAAATACGGGCTTTCCGGATCGAACCAGAATTCGATCATGCCGCGCGGCGCGTGGTGAGACCCGGTGATGGTATCGCTCTTCTCGATCTCGCGAATATCGCGGACATCGACGAAGACCAGCTCGCCCCCATCCTTGCGCGCCAGGGCATCCTCGGCGCTGATCGTCTCGACCTCGCTGAGGGCCTGTTCGGCCATTTTCATAATACCCATCGCGCTATTCCTCCTTCAAGAATCCGTATTGATATTGCCGCTCGGCGATGCGCCAACCGTCTTCGGTGCGGCGGAATTTATCCTTGTACTCGACGAGGGAGCGCGGGGCCACATTGCCGGACGGCACACCCTCCACCGGATCGTCCTGACGGAATACCATGGCATAGGAATTCCCCACGGCATTGTCCGCATCAATCACGTCGACGATTTGATTGGTCGAGCAATGGCGCGCCAAGCGGTTTCTCGGGTAGACCTTGATCCACTCGAGGATTTCCGCCCGCCCGTTCATCTCCGGATGCGCCGCTGGATTGTAATAGGCGTCCTTCGAAAATAAGGCGGCGAAGGCCTCCGGGTTTAAATGATCCACGTGCTGGCAGTAGAGCAGCATCAGCTTGCGGCATTCATGCTCGATCAACATCCGTTCCATGGCGTCCAT
>CAXAGK010000637.1:0-1775 GCA_963968305.1 uncultured Rickettsiales bacterium
TCTGGACCTTGTTGCAGGCCAGCACCACGCGGGTGCCGCCGATCCGGACCCGGGCACAGGGACCGAGATTAAACTCCGCCCCCTTATAAAACGGCCCGGTCGCATCGAAGCGCCCGTCATGCAGCTGCTCGACGGTATAGAGCGCGTCGAACGGCTCGTCCCCATCGATACCCGAATGCCCGCCGAAGGTCAGGTTCACCTCCGCCCCGACACCGGCGCGGTGCGCGATCTCCGCCGCCACGGGGTCGACCATCAGGCCAAGCGCCGCCCCTTCCACCCGGTTCTCCACCAACGCCTTCAACATTCCCGCCGTGTTAGAATCGCCGCCGGCCCCCGGATTGTCTTGAGTATCCGCGATGACCACGGGCCGGGTCGCGGTCTCGGCAATCCGCATCGCCTCCCGCACACCCGAATCCGGATCGTAAATGCGGCCGGCGAACGCGCTCTCCAATCCGGTGATCTCCGCCACTAGTTTTTCACACGCTGCCGCCACCACCGTGTCACTCCAGCCATAGGTGAAGACCGACGGTCCGCAGTGATGAATATCAGCCGCCGGAAACCCCGGCGTAAATGAGGCATGCAAAAGCTCGCCGCCCTCCCTCTCCGCCAAGCGTTCGTATATGCCCTGGGCCGGCTGCATCATGGTGCATTGCCAGTTCAGCGGAATGAGAAACGGGATTTGCTGGAACGCCTTCGCGGGCTTGCGGTCGCGTCGCAGCATCTCATCCAAGAGCCGCGCAGTGCGGGCACCTGTATCCGCCATATCCACATGCGGATAAGTTCGGTAGGCAACCAGCAGATCGGATTCCGACATCATCAACGGCGTCGTGTTGGAATGCAGGTCCAGGCTAGCGATCAATGGTTTTTGCGGCCCGATCAAGGCGCGCACCCGGCGCAACAATTCGCCTTCGCCGTCCTCCAGATGCTCCGTCACCATCGCACCGTGGAGACAAAGATAGACAGCGTCGAAGGGTGGCGCTGATTGCAATCCGTCGAGGATCAGCCCGGCGATATGTTCGAACGCATGCTCGGTCACCACGTCCGACGGCGCAGCCGCGGCCCAAGTCAGCGCGTGGGTAAAATGATCCAAGGCCTCGATCTGCTCAACGAAGCCCGCGACCGGCAGGTTCTTGCCCTTGATGCGCGGAAACAGATCAGGCCCGGTTGTCAGCGGTGGGCGGCTGCCCCCGGTCTCAAACGCGTCCAGCCCCGCCTTGGTGGGCGCAAAGGTATTTGTCTCATGTTGAATGCCGCCGACCGCGATGAGCGCCATGTCTTCCTCCCCAAAATATCGATCCGTAACTTTGACACGGCGTTAGAGACCCGAAAAGCCACAAGCGCTGGCATCGCACCGATTCCAGCGCATATGAATTGCCGGATTAATTGGTGCCGCGGACGGGAGGAAATTGCATGAGCGAGACGGATATCGTTATTGTCGGTGGCGGCATTGCCTGACTGACTGCGGCCAATCGGGCGGCGCAGCTGGGGCTCAAGGCTTTGGTGCTGGAAAAGGGCTCGGAGGATAAATACCTCTGTAACACGCGTTATACCGGCGGCACGCTGCATGTCTGCATGAATGATATTATGTCCGGCGAAGACGCCTTGCTGGAGAAGATTGAAACAATCTGCGCGGATGTCGCCCGCCCTGATCTAGCCCGCGCCATCGCCAAGGATGCTGAGCGCGCCGTGCGCTGGCTCCAGGGCGAGGGCTGTAAGTTCCTGAAAGCAAGCGCCAGTCCCCACCACCGCTGGGTCCTCGCCCCGCCGGGCCGCAC
>CAXAGK010000638.1:0-1771 GCA_963968305.1 uncultured Rickettsiales bacterium
TCGGCTTCCCATAGCTCCGCACGGAATTTGTAACGCCCTTCGGAATGCGCTGGGGCACTACCTTCGAATGCTGGTGCCGCCCGCATTTTGCGGGCGCAATCCACGGCGGGCTCTCCGACGGCACAGCCGACGGCTCCTGCCGCCGCGTTGGTGTAACTGATGACGCCTCGCGACAGCATATCCTCACCGTCGCCGATGCAACCGGTCGAATGGGCGACCGTGGCGGCTGCAATGCCAAGGTCTTGCAGATATTCGAGGCTGCCGATGCCCGCTTTGTCGCGACCGACGCCGGCATCGTTCAGGATAATCCCGCGCGGCCCGGCGGACGCCGCCAGATAACCCGCGTAGACCCCACCGTGACTGCCCGCCAGGATGACTGAACCCGCGTGTTCCGGTTTCGGTTTCGTCACCGTGTCCAGAACCCAGATGGGGATATCGTTATCGGATGCGTTGCGTTCGGCCATCGTCTCGCTACGTCATAATTGTTTCCCATAGAAATATAGCGCGTCGACCCAGTTTGCGTCACGCTGTCTTGAGTGCCGCATTTCGATTTTGGGCACGCACGAAGTACGTATTTAATGGTCGATCAACGACCAATTGAAAAGGAATCATACGCTGTGACCAAACGAAAGGCGAAAGCGGTTGGTATTAACCATGTGGCGTTGGAAGTAGACGATATCGATGCCGCCTTGGCGTTCTATGGGCGCTTCCTCGATTTCGAATTGCGCCATCGCAGCAATACCATTGCTTTCATCTATTTCGGCGATCAATTCATCAATTTCTCCCGAGGCCGAGAGCAACGACCGGATAATGCCCGTCATTTCGGCATCGCGGTCGACGATAAGGAATTGGTCCGTGAAACGCTGATCGAAATGGGAGTGGAGTTAATCGATAGTCGGTTTCTCGATTTCCTAGATCCATGGGGAAATCGGGTCGAGATCACGACCTATACCAATATTCAATTCTCCAAGGACCCGCATGTCCTACGGGGGATGGGTCTCTCGCATTTAGAAAAAACCGGCACTGCGCTCGAAGAATTGCGCAAAAAGGGCATGGCGCCTTAGTTTCGACAGCGGGCCTATTGTCGGTATTTCTTCGGCGGTTGCGGATTGTTCGCAGGGTTGGTGTCGTGCTTGGTGAGCTTATCCAGCAATCCACTGGCCGCCAGCGGCTGCAGAGCCGCTTCGAGAGGATCGGCTTTCGCCTGGTCGTAGACTTCGTCCCCATCGACATAGAGCGTGAAGGCCTTCAAATATTTCGCTTTTTTAACTGGGTCGTCGATGGTGTCCTTGGTCCATTGGTAAAGCGGGTATTGATCGGTGCCCTCTTTCTCCGCCGCGTCGCAGTACCCGGCGAAGGCGTCATACTGACAGCTCAGCACGGCGTTATGCTTTGCGAGGATATCGCCGAGGGGCTCCAAGCTGGCATCGTTCGCATCCCGTCGCGCGGCCGCGGACCGCTCGTCGTCCAGAGTAATCCGAATCTGATATTGCCAATCGTCACTCATGACCGCACCTCAATGAATTTCCTCTACGGTATTTTGGCAGCCGGGCGCGGTTTCGCAACCGGTGCTATGTCTTTTTGCCGCGATTTCTTCGCCAGAGGTCTCGGAAAATTCCTCTTTGCCGAATAGGTCTCTTTCGCACGGGTCGCCACGCTACATATAAACCAAAGCGACGAGGTGCCGAAATGAGGGGGAATCGGAAATGCCAAATGGCGAGACAATCGAACGATTTCACATAAGACGGCTATCGATCACGCCGGCGATCTC
>CAXAGK010000639.1:0-1763 GCA_963968305.1 uncultured Rickettsiales bacterium
GCAAAGGGTGTTTTGCTGGCGCGGGTCGAAGGTATCAAGAACCGTGAGGGTGCCGAAGCCCTGCGCGGAGTAGAATTGTTTGTCGACCGCGACGTCCTGCCGGACGGCGAGGATGAGGACGATTTCTATTATGCGGATCTTATCGGTCTCTCCGCCGTTCTGCCGGATGGCGGTGTCTATGGCACTGTGAAGGCGATGCACGACTTCGGGGCCGGTGACATGATCGAACTGTCGCTCGACGGCAGCGGCAATATCATCTTGCCGTTCACGAAAGTGGTCGTGCCGGGAGTCGATATCGCTAACGGTCGGATTGTTGTCGACCCACCGGAGATGTTCGGCGACCCCGAACCCGCCCAACCGAATGAGAACGGCGAGGAGGGCGCGCAATGAGCGTTTGGACCGCAACCGTTCTCACCCTGTTTCCCGACATGTTTCCGGGATTCTTGGGGCACTCCTTGCCCGGGACGGCATTGTCAGATGGTAAATGGGTTTTGGAAGCGCAGGATATTCGCGACCAAGCCACGGACCGTCATCGCAGCGTCGACGACACGCCCTTCGGGGGCGGAGCTGGTATGGTGATGCGGGCGGATATCGTGGATGCTGCGCTCAATGCCGCGGACTCGGGAAACCGGCCGGAAATCTATCTCTCGCCAAGAGGCCGCCATCTCGACCAAGTCATGGTAGAAGAGTTTGCATCCGGCGACGGCGTGGTTCTGGTATGCGGACGCTATGAAGGCCTAGACGAGCGGGTCATTGAGGCGCGCGGCATGCGGGAAGTCAGTCTCGGCGATTTCGTTTTGTCGGGCGGTGAAGGGGCGGCGATGTCGCTCATCGACGCTTGCGTCCGGTTGTTGCCAGGCGTTCTTGGTGCGCCGGAATCGCTGGCGGAGGAAAGTTTTCAATCGGGGCTCTTGGAATATCCCCAATACACACGTCCTGCCGAATGGCAGGGCAGAGCGGTGCCTGAGGTATTACTCAGCGGGCACCATGAACGGATTCAACATTGGCGGCTTGCACAGGCCCAGAAAACGACCCGCGAACGGCGTGTCGATCTCTGGTCCCGGTATGTCGCTGGACTCAACGAAGCGAGGGTTTCGTCATGAATATTATCGAACAATTGGAAGCCGAACAGATCGAGAAACTGGTGGCCGAACGACCGGTCCCAGAATTTGGTCCAGGAGATACCTTGCGTGTGAACGTGAAGGTCGTTGAAGGTACGCGGGAACGTGTACAGGCCTTCGAGGGTGTGTGCATCGCGCGGCGTAACGCCGGCGTCAACAGCGCTTTCACGGTCCGTAAGATTAGCTATGGCGAGGGGGTAGAACGCGTATTCCCACTCTACAGCCCGCGGATCGAATCGATCGATGTGGTGCGTCGCGGCGATGTCCGTCGTGCCAAGCTCTATTACCTGCGCGGCCGTCGCGGTAAGAGCGCGCGGATTGCCGAGAAGGCGACGCGCCGCGATGTCGAAGTGCCGTCGACCGGCACGCCGGCACCGGCACCGGCGGTCGAGGCGCCTGCAAGCGAGGATTGATCTCGGCCGCTGGCGATAGAAGTTTAAGGGTCTTACTTAAGAGATGAGGACGGAACATGGCAACGCCCCGCACGCTTCTCGATAAAATTTGGGAATCGCATTTGGTCGATCAACAAGAGGACGGCACCTGCCTGCTCTATATCGACCGACATATCATTCATGAGGTGACGAGCCCGCAGCCTTTCGAAGGGTTGAGCATGGCGGGCCGGAAGGTCCGGCGTCCGGAACT
>CAXAGK010000640.1:0-1752 GCA_963968305.1 uncultured Rickettsiales bacterium
CTTCCATCCGGGCTGCGAAAGCCGCTAAGGCCGGATACGCCTCGGCGACACCCATTTTCGGGCGGGCCAGACCGGCGAAACCATAAGCGACGACACCGGAGATATCCGCTTGGGTCAAGCTGTCGCCACCGGCGAGCCATCCACTTTCACCGGCCTCTGCCGCCAAACCGTTGAGGAATTCAAGGCCGCCCTTGACCTGATTATCGTTGTGATCGATCCAAGGCTGGTGGACCTTTTCCTTCGGGTGGAATCGCGCCTCATACGCGGCCCACTGGGTCTTATCCATAGTGCCGACAGCCGCGGCGGTGACGCGCATGACATGACGGCGCTCGGCTCCACTCTCAGGGATTAGCGCTTTCTCGGACCCGACCATATCATCGAGCGCATCGAGCATGGCATAGCTCTCAATCAATACTTCTCCATCGTCAAGCACCAAGGTGGGGACACGAGTCAGCGGATTATGTACGTTTACCGCATCCGGATTGTCGAACACTGGCACATCCATATGCTCGAACGGCATCCCGAATTCGTTCATAGTGATGGCGACACGGCGCACGAAGGGCGAGCGATAACTTCCGAATAGTTTCATTTTCGTCTCCCGAACTAAATTAATATGGGAGCAATAAGAACCACGGACGGCACATGGTCAATCCGCTCTATAGCGATAACCGCGTAAAAATCGGCGTCATGGCGTTCAACTGTTCGCACGGCTCGACCGTGACGACGGCGGACGGCGCGTGGCCGATGACCTGGGAGGACAACGTCATCCTGGCAAAAATGGCCGACGCAGCGGGATTCGAAGCGTTATTACCGGTCGGCCGCTGGAAGGGTTATGGTGGTGAGACGAATTTCAACAATCGGACTTTCGAAAGCCTCACTTGGTCGGCCGGCATCGCGGCGGTCACGCAATATTCGACGATCTTCTCCACCGTACATGCTCCGCTGATGCACCCGGTCGCCGTCGCCAAGATGACCTCCACAATTGACCATATCTCGAATGGTCGCTTCGCGCTGAACGTCGTTGCCGGTTGGTTCAAAAACGAATTTGAGATGTTCGACGCCGAATTGCGCGAACACGGCGAACGGTATGCCTATGCCGCGGAATGGATCGAGCTGATCAAACGCTTGTGGTCGGCGGAAGTGGCTTTCGACTTCGATGGGCAATTTTTCCAAGGCACCAACCTCTGGAGCCAACCAAAACCCCTGCAATCGCCTCGCCCACCGATCATGAATGCGGGCAGTTCGTCCGCCGGTCAGGATTTTTCCGCGCAGCACGCGGATATGAATTTCGTAATGCTGCGCCAACAAGATGATGAGAGCGACGCCGCACAAATCGGCCAACTAAAAACACTGGCTGCCGATCGTGGCCGGTCTTCGCAATGCTGGATACATGTCTATGTCGTTTGCCGTGATACCGAAGAAGAAGCGCACGATTACCTGAACCATTACGTCATGGAAAAGGGCGACGATGTTGCCGTTGGAAACATGCTGGAAATATTCGGTCTACAGTCTCAAACCTTAACGCCGGAGGTCATCGAGGCCTTTAAGTTCCATTTCAAGGCCGGGCACGGCGGCTATCCCCTGGTGGGCACACCGGAGCAGATTGTCGAAAGGATCGAGCATTTATCATCGCTTGGCGTCGACGGGATGTTGATATCCTGGGTAGACTATCTCGGCGAATGTCAGCAATGGATCGATGATGTTTTGCCGCTCATGGAGCAGGCGGGACTGAGGAAGAGTTTTAAAGCGCCC
>CAXAGK010000641.1:0-1722 GCA_963968305.1 uncultured Rickettsiales bacterium
TTGCCGGATGCGGCGGCATAGTGCAGCATAAGACTTATGTCGGCAAATATGACAGGGAAACGAGAGCGGCGGCAATTCTACGATCTCGTTGTGATCGGCGGCGGCGTGAACGGTGTTTGGATCGCCCGCGATGCGGTGGGACGCGGTATGAAGGTATTGCTCTGCGAGCAAGACGATCTTACGAGTGGGACGTCCTCGGCCAGCAGCAAGCTTATCCACGGTGGGCTTCGGTATCTCGAGCAGCGGGAATTTCGATTGGTCCGCAATCGCTTAAGGAACGGGAAATCTAACGCCAGAACGCCCATCATCTCATTCACCTGATGCGCTTTGTCTTGCCGGTCGAGCCGAACAGCCGACCGCGTTGGATGTTGCAATTAGGACTTTGGTTGTATGACCGCATCGGTGGGTTTCAAACCTTACCGAAAAGTGAGACGCTCGACCTTGGCGATACGCAATACGGCGCGGTGCTGAATTCCGAGTTCGCAAATGGATTCGCTTATTCTGATTGCTGGGTCGATGACGCCCGATACGTCATCTTGAACGCGGTCGACGCGGCGCGACGGGGTGCCGAAATTTGGACTCGGACCCGATGCGTCGGCGCGCACCGGGAAGGCAATCGATGGCGGGTCGAGCTCGACACGGGTGAAGATGAAAACCTGGAAGTGCGGGCGCGGGCAATCGTTAATGTGGCGGGGCCCTGGGTCTCTTCGGTCCTGACGAATGTACTGGGTATTAATACCACGACATCAGTGAAATTGGTGCGGGGTAGTCATATCGTGGTCCCGCGCCTCTATGACGGCGATCATGCCCATATCCTTCAAGCCGACGATCGCAGGGTGGTCTTCGTTATGCCGTTCGAAGGAGCATTCAGCCTGATCGGAACGACGGACGTAGAGGTGGGCACCGAAGAAGACGGAAAAATCGAGCCGCCGTAAATTGACGAAGCGGAATCAGTCTATCTTTGCGATACGTTGAACCAGTATTTTGAAAAACAAATATCGCCGGAAGACGTGGTGTGGAGCTTTTCCGGTGTTCGCCCGCTTTAAGATGATGGTTCGGGCGATCCAAGTCAGATTACCCGGGATTATGTTCTTGAAGTCGATGCGCCGAAGGGCGAGGCGCCGCTTGTTAGTGTTTTTGGCGGGAAGGTGACGACTTCGCCTATTTCGCCGATGAGTTGGTGGACGATTACCCGGAATTAGAAGAGGACTGGCTCCGTGGCGTCGCTCCGCGATTATATGTCGAGAAGTCGATCTGGGTGATCGCTGATCACAGCGTTCACGCCCCAACCCCATAAGTTCCGCGCCTTGCGGGCGTTGTTCACGGTATAGCAGACGATATGAAGTCCGCTCTCGCGGATTTTTTCGGCCTCCGCCTTACGCAAGTGACCTTGGTTGCAGTGAAGAAGGGAGCAGCCGAGACGCTTTGTCTGTGCTCGCCAATTGCGCGGCACGCGATCGACGAGGAGAGCTCGTGGAAATCCGGGCGCTTCCACGGCCACGGACTCCAGGGCTTCCGCCGAAAAACTTGATATGATCGGCGCCATTAGGCTTGTCGGCCATTCCGTCGCCAAATAGCGGCCTAAGGCCCAGCCGGTCTCTCCCTCATGACCTTTCGCCGGTTTGATTTCGATATTGGCGTTGAGGCCGTAACCGGAGATGGCCTCCGTGGCTTCGTAAATCGTTGGGATGCGTTGTCTTCGAAAGCGCGGATCGAACTTGG
>CAXAGK010000642.1:0-1714 GCA_963968305.1 uncultured Rickettsiales bacterium
GGATAAAGAAGCCAAGATATTTGCCGCCATAAGCTGCTGCTGAGCCAGTCTGCCCAGCGCGGATTCCTCTCCACCGTGTCCGGCTGAGCCGATACCGCCGTGCACGATAGAGAGCGATTCCGATCAAAAACCAGATGCCTGCAAATAGCAGCCCGTTATAGGTAATGGAAACGGGATCGTCGGGCGAAAAATTGAACTCAACGATAGTATTCAAGATGCCGACGGGTATGAATATGGCGAACAGGACGAAGAGAAATCCTTTGAAGAGTTCGCCTCCGGTTCCGGTGTATTCCAGCCGGTCATCCAACAGGTTGGTGCTGCCCCACAAATAAAAGCGAACGCGGGTTTTACCCCAAAATCGATAGAGCGTCAGGGTGAGAATATTCAAGAGTGCGTTGATCAAGACGATCGGGAAGAGTTCTCCAACACGGCCAGCATGTACGAACTTCAGTTTACCCGGCTCTTGTGTATCCGTTTTGGTCGTTGCCATTGATGGATTCCCAGTCCGATGGGTTAGAATGCAGTCAGCGGTGCCACCAACGTAGCTTATGAGTGCTCGTAAAACTATGCCGGGAGGAGACACAATGCCCTATGCAATTTTCTCGAAGGACAAGCCGAATAGTCTGCAATTGCGCAACGACACGCGCGTCGCGCACCGCGAATTTCTCGCCACGCAAATGGCATTGATGATCGGTGCCGGACCATTGATGGATGATGACGGCAAAGGCGGGGTAGGGAGTTTAACTATCCTCGATACTGAAGATCGAGACGTGGCGACGCGGTTCGCCGAAGCCGACCCCTATTTTCGGATCGGCTTATTCGACAGCGTTACCATTTGCCGTTGGAAACAGACCATTCGGGATGGTGAAAGAGTTGCGACCTAAACCGATCTTAAGAAATCGAAATCGCAGCCTTCTTCCGCCTGCAGGACGTGGTCTTGATATAGCTTAGCGTATCCGCGCGGCTCCGCGTTTACCGGTGTCCAAGCCGCTTTGCGTTTGGCCAATTCCTCCTCGGGCACAAGGAGATCGAAGCGCCGATCCTTGACCGAAAGGCGGATAAGGTCGCCGTTTTGGACCAAGCCAAGCGGCCCGCCATCGGCGGCTTCCGGAGAGACATGCAGGATAATCGTGCCGTAGGCTGTACCGCTCATCCGTGCGTCTGAAATGCGTACCATGTCTTTGACACCGGAACGGGCGAGTTTGCCGGGAATCGGCAGATAGCCGCATTCCGGCATGCCATAGCCGCTTTTCGGGCCGGCATTCTGCAAGACAATAAAATCTTCCGGCTTTACTTCCAGGTCTGGATCGTCGATCCGGTCCGCCATATCGGCGGGTGAAGAGAAGACCACCGCGCGGCCTTCCGTCTCGAACAATGTATCATCGGCAGCGGCCCGTTTTAAAATCGCACCGTTGGGCGCTAAGGTGCCGAAGAGCGCTACCAATCCGCCAAGGGGGTAATGGGGCGTGTCGAAGGGGCGCACGATGTCATGGTCGATATAGCCCGGATCTTCTTCCAGCCTGTCGCCCAATGTCTCGCCGGTAACTGAGAGCGTATCCAGATGCATCAAGTGTTTGATTTCACGCAGCACGGCACCGAGACCGCCGCCCGAGAAAAAATCTTCCATGTAGTAGTCGCCGGATGGCTTTAGGTTCACGAGCACTGGGGTCTCGTCGCTAATTTCATTCAAACGGTCGAGCGATATATCGATCCC
>CAXAGK010000643.1:0-1709 GCA_963968305.1 uncultured Rickettsiales bacterium
AAAACCAGGCGGAGCAAAATCCAGGAGTAAGGATTTACCGACATCGGCAAGATCAGGCAGACCACCGCCAAGACTGCAGCGAAAGCAGTAAAGCATCGGATATGACCAATACGTTGAATTATCCGTTGGCCGTAGAGGCAACCGACGATAAAGCCGATGGAATGGCAGGACAGCACGACGCCGATAATCGTCGGGTCGAACCCTTCTTCCGACATCCGCTATGCGGTCAGCGTGCCGAACAGGCCGTTGCCCAGCAGCAGCCCGCACATGCCTACCATCAAGGCGCCGAGGGCGAGGATTTCCCTAATCATCTTCTATCTCTTTGGGTAATCGTTGGACGGAGTCATTTGTTTCGCCCGGGTCCACCTTCGGGAAAGGCGATCCAAACGTCAATCCCGGAATTCGCCAATCCAGGTGAAAAATTCACAGGCCTGTGACGGTCATCACATTGGATGATGCGGTAGCGGCGTGGGAGTCGAGCTTGGTGATACCCATCGGGTGGTGGGTAGAAGCCAGGAGCATAAAATAAAACCAAGGTAACGACGGAAAGGACATAGCAATGTCTGAACTATTCCTTATAGGGGGGATTACTGACCGCATCGGCGGCGGCAATCTATGTCTTGAATTCGAGCGTGCGTAAAAAGGGTGGCATCCCGTCCGCACTGCGCGCGGTCAAACCGCGTGGCGTTGCGGACGACTATAGAAGAGTGAGCTAGGACGGCGGCGCGATGCCGCCGGACTAGAATTAGGCCATCGGTTTGCCGACGATCTCGGCATACCGTTCGCAGAATTTCGGCCAAGCGTCCGGATTGACAATTCTCTCCGGCCTTTGACCATCCGCGAGCGACAGCCATTGGCTGGCCGCACCCCGGGCGCAATTCATCCGCGCGTCTTCCGTCACGCCCGCCGTATGCGGGGTCAGTATGACATTGTCGAGTTGCACCAACGGGTCATCGAGTGGCGGCGGCTCGACGGCGAACACATCGATACCAGCAGCGGCGATCCCGCCTGACTTCAAAGCATCCGCTAAGGCGGCCTCATCGACGATGCCGCCGCGCGCGGTAATGACGAAATAGGCACTCTCTTTCATCAGGCTGAATTCCCGTGTCCCGAACATGCCTCTGGTTTCTTCATTGCGCGGCGTGTGAACGGTGACGTAGTCGGCCTCGGCGAGCAATTCGTCGAGCGGCGTCGGCTCCGCGCCCTTCGCCTTAAACTCCTCTGGCGAAAGATAGGGGTCGTATGCCAGGACCCGCATGCGGAACAACTGGCCGCACAATTCCGCCACCCGGCTGCCAATATGGCCAAGCCCGATGATGCCGACGGTCTTCCCCAACATATCTTGCCCGATGAACTGATTGCGGTTCCAATCTCGGTCGCTGCGCATACGGCGGTCCGCTTTGAAGATATTCTTGCCAAGCGACAGCATCATGCCGAGAGCATGTTCCGCGACCGCTTCGCGGTTCTCCCCCGCCTGATTGCAGACGATAATCCCGGCCTCAGTACAGGCGTCCGCATCGACAGTGTCATATCCGGCCCCATGGGTGCAGACCCCGAGCAGCTTCGGTGCTTTCGCTATCAAATCGGAGGTGACCTGATATTGCGTCGGCAATTCGTCCCGCGTGGAGCCAATCTGATAACCCAGCGCCGTCTCGATGGCGGGCCAGGTCTCGGTCTCCGGCATGTCGGTCTTCAGAAACCGAATCTCG
>CAXAGK010000644.1:0-1656 GCA_963968305.1 uncultured Rickettsiales bacterium
CGAAAGTTCGGCGATCGGCAGATAAATATACACGTTCCGCCCTTGTGGCCTGTCCTGTGCCAGGGTCCGACCGGCGGCAATTGGACTCTCGCCCTTAAGCCGCACTTGGAATAGATTGCGAAGCGAAAGCACTATGCGCCTCGACAGCGCGCGAGACAAGAGAGCGGTGGAATAAGGCCATGGATGCGTGGCCATTTGTCGCGGAACAGCGGAACGAGCGGGAGGTGTAATGTCCTACGAATCGATTTTCAAACCGGAGTTGTTCTCCGGTCAAGTTATCATCGTGACCGGCGGCGGTAGTGGAATTGGACGATGCACGGCACATGAGTTGGCGGCACTCGGTGCCCTGGTTGTATTGACGGGCCGCCGGATTGAGAAGCTCGAGACGGTTGCCGCGGAGATCCGCGAGGATGGCGGTAAGGCGGATGTCATCGCCTTCGATATTCGCGATGAGGATGCAGTTATTGCGAGTATTTCGGAAATCCTCGAACACCACGCAAAGATCGACGGATTGGTGAACAATGCCGGCGGTCAATTCCCAGCACGTTTGGAGGATATATCGAACAACGGTTGGAACGCGGTGGTGGCGACCAACTTGACCGGTGGATTCCTGGTCAGCCGCGAAGTGTACCGCCAATGGATGAAGGCGCATGGCGGCGCCATGGTGAACATCATTGCCGACATGTGGCGCTCTATGGTGGAGATGGGGCATTCCGGCGCAGCGCGTGCGGGCATGATGAGTTTCACGGAGACGGCTGCGGTCGAATGGGGCCCGGACGGGGTGCGCGTAAACGCGGTCGCACCCGGTTGGATCATGTCCTCCGGCTTCGATACATATGACGATCCAGAAACCCGGAAACGATTTAGCGAGATGCCGAACTATGTGCCATTAAAGCGGATCGGAACCGAGGCGGAACTCTCTGCTGCGATTGCATTCTTGTTATCTCCAGCTGCCGGGTTCATCACCGGTTCCTGCATTCGTGTCGACGGCGGCGTCCCGAATACCTGCGTGAATATCCCCTTGCCTGATGGAGAGAGCCGGGTCGAGTCGTTCGAGGGGTTTCATCGCGCCCTGAGACCGAGTGTGCTCGACGAATAGGGTTTCTTGTTCTGATAGATGAGCTTGACCGACGTCTATTCTATCATTCTGTTCTCCGCGTGGCTGAGACCGTTCACAATTAGGCCGAACTACTCATAAAAAATGTCGAAAAGCGGCCTTCAGTTATGGATAGGGCAACAATTGCGACACAGTTTCCTATTTCCATCTCCCGAGATGCTCTACCGAGAGCGAATGCTTGCACGTTGAGTTCATACTCCGTGGGCTAAACCACTTTCTTACCCAAACCCATTTCGATTCGACGTTATGTCCGCTCTCTACAAATTTATAAGGAGACAATAACGTCGGAGTGGTAAGCTGATTTCTGGCATGTTCAGTCTTGCACAGTGCACTCAGGTTTCTGCGGTCAATGCCTTGCTTCTGAGTGGGCGCCAGGGTTGTCGACGGACGTCATCCAGCGGACCAATTTATCCCGCCATTTTTGAATCAGGAATTCAGAACCTTCATTCGTGAGATGTTGAGAATCCCGAAATAGTAAGTTGCCGGATTCAATCACCTGCCAACTTACAGTGTCGCAAAATGCACTCTTTGGATCTATG
>CAXAGK010000645.1:0-1647 GCA_963968305.1 uncultured Rickettsiales bacterium
ATTGCGAACTGACTTGAATACGGCCAGCAATTACCGAGACTTCAGTTTTTCTCGGGTCGGCCAAAACGTCAAACGCGGTTCCGCGAATGCCGATTGTTGCCGCGGGCGTCCGCACTTTCATATTAACTTTCGCGGTTTTTGAGGAGGCAAACCGGAGTACACCGCGGGTCAATTGAACCACGCCATTCAATTTTTCCGAATTTGGATCGTAGACCATATCATCAAGCAACATTTGAGCCCGTTCGCCCATGGTCATGCGGGTATTGTCGCTAAATTCGAGTGTCGTGCTGCTGTTTCTACCGGTGCGGACTTTTTGATTATAGATCAGCTTTTCACCCTCAATCATCCGCTTCGAAATATTGCGCCCGTAGACATCGCCCACCACGATATCCGCAACCCCAATCTCGATCGCGCTGTGCGTGCCTGTGGCAAACATTGAAATTGCCAATATGGTCGAAAACCCAATTCCGCGCACGATGCCTTGGGTCCGTAGCCGTTGATTAATTTGTATTGTCATTTGCCTATTGTCTCTGCTTGCCAATTTTCCCCGCAATATGACCATAACGACGCAAACATCGTACCAGCCGAGGTCAGCATACTCCTGGTTGGTCCGGTTAATCAATTTTGGTGTTTAGACTATAAGTAATCACAATATTTGTTTATTTTTATTTAAATAACGTATATATTTATTGATATTAAAAATCTAGTTACTATTATTTATGAGTATTAAATTTGAAAGAATACAATATGCGCTTTGCAGAAAACGGTACGCGAGACATGATGGAACAAATGATCCTAAGAGAGATCGAGCGTCTCGCCGTGTCGGCGGATGTTACCGCTTTCATCCGTTACGCGGATTGCACTCTTAAGGGCGGACCGTTGGAGTTTGTCTTAATCGACCCGGAATTGCCGGAATCACCGCCGGAATTACCGGTGTCGTTTGAGTTTCGAGGGCTCGGTATTTGGTTTCTTTGCCAGCGAAGCGAAGAAACCTTTCATATGCGGCATGTCATCGTTGAGATTGACAATGCAGGGCGTTTTTCGCGCGGGCAAGTCGGCGAGCAAGAAGGTTACTGGGAGGATTTCCCAATCTATCTCTCAGACGAAAGACTTCTCAGCAGTATCATTCACTCGCAAGCGGCGTAGCTCCCTTCTAGTCTATCTGTTTTGTGGAGCGGTAATTCGTTTGTTCACCTCCCGTAACCTGCGCGCCAACACTGTCGTTACAGCAAGTGCAAAATCAGGATTCTGTTGAACTAATTCTCGGAACTTTCGCTGATTTATTGGAATTAACGTCGCATCTTGTTGAACGATTGCGTCGGCACTTCTGTGGTCCTCTCCTCTTTAGTTGGTCCACCGTTAATATGAGGAAACGGAGGATCAGAGATGGCAAACAAGCGCCACAAACCAGAAGAGATTGTCACGAAGCAGCGACAGGTTGAGGTTCTTGTCGGTCAAGGAATGGCGCGTATAGATGCGATCAGGGAAGTTCGGATCACGGAACAGATCTTTTATCGTTATCGTAAGCTGTCCTTCCCCCCTAAAACTGGGCCACTATTTAGTTCCAGTTAGGGGAGATTACGATGGCTCGTAAACGTCATTCAGATGAGGACACACTTAAGCTGCTGCGGGAGATTGAGCTGAAGC
>CAXAGK010000646.1:0-1633 GCA_963968305.1 uncultured Rickettsiales bacterium
GCGCTCGCGTGCAAGGATATCCGGGCGGGTGACGCCTCCGTCGTCCTCGCTGTCGGCGCGGAGAAGATGATCACACCGGACAAGGTCAAGAACATGGCCGTTTTCGACGGTGCCATCGACGTCAACGGTCGTGAAGCGACGCTCGACGGGTTGCTCGCTCTTTCCGACGGGTTCGAGCTGCCGCCGGAAGCCTATGAAGAGGCCGGCATGCGGAGCGTCTTCATGGATGTCTATGCGGCCATCGCGAAACATCACATGAAGCTGCACGGCACCACGCAGCGGCAAATGGCGGCCGTCGCCGCGAAGAACCACAATCACTCTGTCCACAACGAGCGCGCCCAATTCCGCAAATCATTTACCATCGACGAGGTCATGGAAGCACGCGGGATATCCTGGCCGCTGACCCTGCCAATGTGCTCGCCGATCAGCGACGGTGGGGCCGCCGCCATCCTGTGTTCAGGCGACGTCCTCGACCGGTTCGACAAAACGCGCGCGGTAAAGGTCGCCGCATCTGTCATCGGTACCGGCAGCGCCCGCGACCCGGACGACGGCACGAAACATATATGCCGTCTGACGGCGGAGAAGGCCTATCATAAGGCAGGAGCCGGGCCCGAAGATATGTCGGTCGCTGAAGTCCATGACGCCTCCGCCATTGCGGAAATCATGCAGTCGGAGAACCTTGGCTTTTGTGAAATTGGCGAAGGTGGTCCCTTCGCGGAAAGCGGTGCCACATCTCTGGGCGGGCGCATACCGATCAATCCCTCCGGCGGCCTTGAATCAAAAGGCCACCCGATCGGCGCCACCGGTTTGGGGCAAATCTACGAACTCGCCACCCAATTGCGCGGTGAAGCCGGATCGCGCCAAGTCGACGGTGCACGCTTCGCCATCGCCGAGAACGGCGGCGGCATGCACGGCATCGAGGAAGCAGTCGCCTGTGTGTCGATCCTGCAGCGCGGATAAAAGAAACGACAAACTAGAGATTAGAGGCAATCAGCATGAGCGATTGGAGCCAAGCGAAAAGGCCTATTCCGGTTCCCAACCAATGGACCAAACCGTTTTGGGAGTCGGCGAAACGCGAAGCATTGGAGCTACAACGCTGTCAGGACTGTGGGCATTTCCAACACCCGCCCTACCCAACCTGCGTGAATTGCATGTCCATCGACCTGAAGTTCGAACCGGTCGGCAGTAGCGGTACTATCTACGCATACACCATCATGTATCACGACGGTGACAAACGTTTCGCGGGTGCAATCCCATACGCCAGCATCATCGTGGAATTGGACGATGCGTCGGGCGCACTGATGGCCGCTAATTTGCTCGACGCGCCCTATACGGAAGCGAAGGTTGGACGCCGCGTAGAGATGGTGTTCGAGAAGCTGAACGATGATATCACTCTGCCGCAGTTTCGGTTGGCGGACTAAGGGGAGACGATCCGTATGTGGGATAACCGATGTAAGATCGCCATCAGCGGTGTGGGGTACTCCAAGGCAACGCGCTCTGCCGACATTCCGCTCGCGGCCCACGCGCTGGAAGCGGTGAAGGAGGCCGTTGCGGATTCCGGACTTGAGATGTCGGACATCAATGGATTGTCGACGTATCCAGAATTG
Source organism: uncultured Rickettsiales bacterium (assembly GCA_963968305.1). Taxonomy (GTDB): domain Bacteria; phylum Pseudomonadota; class Alphaproteobacteria; order UBA8366; family UBA8366; genus UBA6544. Next base: position 1,608 of record CAXAGK010000646.1, read on the forward strand.
CCCGCGACCGGGCATGCCGAAGTCGA
>CAXAGK010000647.1:0-1613 GCA_963968305.1 uncultured Rickettsiales bacterium
GTTCAGCGGGTTCGCCCGCGCCGGTGTCGACGAAGATTTCGGTCGTGGCAAAACCACCTGGGACCGTAATCGAGGCGGTGATCCATCTCATGAGCCCAATCCGGTGTTAGGTACAATCGAGAAAGCACCGTTCTTCGCCATGCCGTTCAAGGCGAGTTTCCTTGGCACGAAGGGCGGACCGCGCACCAACGAAAAGGCGCAAGTGCTGCGCGAGGACGGTAGTGCGATCCTAGGGCTCTACGCTGCCGGTAACGTCATGGCGAACTGTTTCGGCTCGAAGGGAGTGGGCGCGGGAACCACATTGGGTCCGTGCCTGACTTGGGGCTATGTTGCCGGATTGAATGCGGCGACCTGATCTCTTTCGGCATTCGCCAGCAACCAATCACGAAGCGCTACAACATTCGGCCTCTCCGCTGCCGCGCGCGGGCAGACGATCCAATAGGCGAAGGGGGCCGGAACTGTTTCTGTCAACGGTCGTATGAGACGGCCCGCTTTAAGGTCGAGTGCCGCCAAGGCGCTCCGCGCCAGGGCCAGCCCTTATTCGGCGACCGCCGCATCTATGGCGAGGTTGATGTCGGAGAAGATCGATCCCTGTTCTGGGATTTTAGGATCAACATCGAAGGCGGCGAGCCACCCCCGCTATTTCGAGCGGTCTTGGTCGTGCAGAAGCCTGTTGTCCGATAGGTCCGCCGGTGAGGCGATTGTATGGTCCGCGGCATACGCGGGACTACACACTGGATAGAACCATTCGGGACAATGCCGGGTGACATGCAAGTGCGGCTAATCAACGGTGCCGTGACAAATACCCAGATCGATCCCATCAGTGGCGAAATCTAAATGACGCCGCGCCGCGACCTCGAATGTGCGCAGCGATGCTATCGATGGCAGATAGGACATATTGAAGCCATTAGTAATTTTAATGGTTATAGCAGAATCCTTCGCTTCCGGGTAGATGGGAACCCTGCCATTAATCCGCGAACATTGCATGATAGGGGAATTAATAATGTCATTGGATATCCCCTCGATCTCACCCCAAGAACTGATGGACCGGATTGGAACGCCGCACGCACCGATGCTGTTCGACGTCCGGCGGCGTGAGGTATTCGATGCAGCAGACCGACTGTTAGGCGGTGCGAACTGGCGACACCATCAGGAGATAAACGCATGGATTGAAGAAATTCCACCGTCCGCTGAGATCGTCGTCTAATGCGTGCATGGGCATCAGATGAGCCAAAGCCCGATGTCGCGTCTGCGGGCGAAGGGCGTCAACGCGCGTAAACTCGTCGGTGGTATCGACGCCTACGTGGAGGCCGGCGGTGTGGCGATCTTGAAATTTGGATACCTGCCGAAATCTTACGAGACACCGAGCCGCTGGATTACGCGGGAACGTCCGAAAGTCGACCGCTTGGCCTGCCCGTGGTTTTTTAAACGGTTTGTCGACCCGAGGGCTGAAATTCTCTACGTCGATGCGGATTGGGTGATGGGGAGCGCTGTTGAGCTCGACGCCATTCCCTTTGATATTCCGGATACAGATTTCAGCCATGACGGAGAGAAGTGAAGTTTCGATGCTTTCTTGGATCGTTTTGAAATACAAGACCCGAGGCTGCATAAAT
>CAXAGK010000648.1:0-1612 GCA_963968305.1 uncultured Rickettsiales bacterium
AGCCCGGAATTATACCGATGAAGGTGCCAATCGCATATGTGCGCAACTTCACACCGAGGAAGGCCGGGACGATGTTCACCATGAAGAAGGGGGACAACGGAATGAGACGTAGGACCAACAAATAGCTCAAAGCGTTTTCTTGAAAGCCAGCCTCCATCTTCCGCATGGCCGGTCCGGCCCGCCGACGCAAGACATCGCCGAGTGCCGTTTTTGCAATCGAAAACACGCCGATTGCGCCAAGTGTCGCGCCAAATACAACATACACCGAGCCGAGCCACTGCCCGAAGAGCAAACCGCCTGCAATGGTCAGGATCAATGCTCCCGGTACAGACAACGCCACGGACGTCGCGTAAATCGCTATATAAAGCGCGACGGCGATGACGCCTTGCTCCGCTACGAAAGCGCCAAGTGTGGCGCGGTTCACACGCAACGCGTCGAAAGTGAGATACTTATCCAAACTCAGCGCAAAAAATCCGGCAATCGCAGCCGCAAGAATGATTAGGGGCAAGAACCAGACGAAAGGCGATTTCGGTTTTCACTCTGAGGATATCTCTTCTTCGTCAACGGACATTTCAAATTCCCGGCATCGCGCGCATCAACACGCCTACGAGGTCAAAATGACCTTTGGGGAAAGGCCGCACAAGCCCACTCCGGATCACAATTCTGGCAAGAACGCACCTAAATCGGCATCGTGCGGTATCTTCCGGTTGTGCTCGGTTGACCAGCAGCAGCGCACAACCGAAACGGTGCAAAAAAGTTTTAAAATCTTCTTCGGAAGATCCCACCAATTCCACCGGCATGACTATTAAATCCGATTTATGCCGACTGGCGACCGCACATAAATCATCCTGCGCTATCCTCTCATCAAACTCGGCCTCAATCGGCTTGTCCGACGCTCTTCCTCGCTAAGTTTTCAATAGAATCGTCAAGGCCTCTTGCAATGCCGTCGGCGCCAACAAGACCGGCGTTTGGTCGAGGGTCTGCGAGATACGCAATCCAGTCGCGACATCGCCTTCCAAAGATGCCGGGTCATTGCCCAATACGATGAGAACATTACTGTTCAATTCGCGCGACCGTGAGGAGCTACTGGGCCGTAAGATCTCCGTCGAATGCTCATGACACACCTCCATCTGTCTCGGCATTTATCAATATTGACCAACTATGCAGTCATTTCGTATTTCATCCCTTGATTTGGCGTAACTTCGCGTGAGATTGAGACTCTTGAAAGCGGGGTTCCATGGCAGATCACTTTTACGATACGGCGCGAACGGTAGAGGGCACAGGTCCCGACCTGGTTTTGATTCACGGGATGGGATTAAACCGCAATATGTGGCAATGGATGCTGCCCGGGTTGACTGCGCGCTTTCGCGTTATCCGCTACGATTTGCTCGGACATGGTGACAGTGAAGCACCACCCGAGAATTGTTCACTGAACGATTTAGTTGATCAGTTGGATGAGCTGCTGGTCGATCTAGGTATCGAGCGCGCGGCCGTCGCGGGGTTCTCGCTCGGCGGCACCTTGGCGCAAGCGTTCGCCGCTGTGCATCCGAAGAGGGCCACCGCCGTCGCCGTCCTGAATTCCTCATATCGCCGGGACCCGATTCAGCGCGCC
>CAXAGK010000649.1:0-1563 GCA_963968305.1 uncultured Rickettsiales bacterium
ATCCGTCATCGCGGGGGAATACACGGCGCCCCCCGCACATGGACCCATGATCAAGGAAATCTGAGGAATAACCCCCGACGCCATGACATTCAGTTGGAAGACATCCGCATAACCACCGAGAGACGCGACTCCTTCCTGGATGCGAGCGCCACCTGAATCGTTCAGGCCGATTACCGGCACGCCCACCTTCATGGCCTGCTCCATAACTTTCACGATCTTGCGCGCGTGCGCCGCGGAGAGCGATCCGCCGAAGACGGTGAAATCCTGACTGAAGACGAACACCTCCTTGCCATCGACGGTTCCATGCCCGGTAATTACGCCATCACCCGGAACCTTTTGTTCGGCCATTCCAAACTCGTAGCAGTCATGCTCAACGAACATGTCCCATTCTTCGAAGGAACCGGCGTCAAGAAACACCTCGATCCGCTCGCGCGCGGTCAGCTTCCCCTTGGCGTGCTGAGCATCGATCCGGCGTTGACCACCGCCGAGACGGGCTTGCGCCCGCTTTTCTTCCAGTTTTTCGATAATGTCCTGCATTTCCCAGGCTTCTCCTCCGGCCGGTTTACCGTTGCGATTTTAGCGCTCTCTATCCACCACAACAAACACTCGTGATGTGTCCTATGCTTGTGCCAACAACAAGCCGATAAATCGCTCGGCCGCCAATAGTTCGCGCGCCAATCCTTCGCGTCGTTCTGTCAACAATGTATCTTCACCCCATAATTCAGCTTGGTAAATTTCATCCAACAGTCCTGCTGCAACCGCCTTGGAAGCTTCCAAGGCCCCATCCGCCACCGCCAATCCTAGAACAAACGAGCCCGTGCCCGTCGTCAGCACATGCAAGCCCGTCAATGTGAAATCATCCCGAATGCCGACGACGTATCGTATAGTGGCAAGGGCCTCCGCGTCCTGTTTGACGTGAACGATACCCGCCGTCGGGACAAGCTGCGCACCGTGAGTCCTCGCCAACCAATCCAAATGCGGTTGCCATTCCCGTTCCTGGCGCTCCACCAAGTCCGGCGGATCGGCCGCCCGGTAGCATAGCAGGTCGGTCTCCACATATCCGGCGATCTCATCGACCACCTCTTTGCGGCGTGGGCGCACACGATCCAGAGCCGTATTGGCGAAACCGGTCAGCGCCATTGAGGTCAGATCGAGTGTCTCGGTCTGCGCGTCCCATTCCTCCGCCACCGCACTCGCGAGCCTGTGCGAGGGAAGTCGCAGTTTCGATTTCATCGGCGTGCGAACCGGGCGGCCGTCCAACGTAATCGCGAACCCGTCCGCTAATTCCTCGACATCAACCTTCTTATAAAACCGTTTTGGTGCCTTTCCCGTCACTTACCGAATAATCCCTTCAAAAGATTACCCGCACCTTCGACCCCTTTCGTTATCGGGTCTGAAGATTCTTTCTGAGCCGACGGAGACTTCCCACCGGAAGAAATTGCAGGTTTGAGACACGGGGTCCCAAGTTCACCTAATCCCAAAAGAAAGGCTGGTGGAGAACCAATCCCAAGGACGATGCCTCCAAGTTTTCGCAAAACTGAAAATTCATCCAATCCATAACTC
>CAXAGK010000650.1:0-1562 GCA_963968305.1 uncultured Rickettsiales bacterium
AAGAGATCAATCCTCGTATGATCTATGCCTCGGTCAAAGGCTTCGGTCCGGGTCCTTATGAAGACTGTAAAGTCTATGAGAATGTGGCGCAGTGCACCGGCGGTTCCGCTTCGACGACGGGTGAGCTGAACGGCACACCGATGGTGACGGGCGCGCAGATCGGCGATTCCGGGACCGGCTTGCATCTGGCCCTCGGTATCGTCACAGCGCTCTATCAACGCAACGCGTCCGGTCGGGGACAGCGTGTCTCCTGCGCAATGCAGGACGGTGTCCTCAATCTATGCCGAGTGAAATTGCGCGACCAACAGCGCTTGGCGCACGGACCGTTGACCGAATATCCGCAATACCCGAACGAAGAATTCGGCGACGCCGCGCCACGTGCGGGCAATGCGTCGGGCGGCGGGCAACCGGGCTGGATCGTGAAATGTAAAGGTTGGGAGACCGATCCCGATGCATATATTTACGTCATCGCCCAGGCGGCAGCTTTCAATGGCTTGGCCACGGTCATCGGCCACGAGGATTGGCTCGAAGATCCGGAGTGGAACACACCGGCGGGACGCTTGCCGAACCTGTCGGAGATGTTCGACGAGATTGAGAAATGGACCAAGACCAAGACCAAGTTCGAGGCTATGGACATTCTCAATCCACTAAATGTGCCTTGTGGCCCGATCCTCAGTATGAAGGAATTGGCGGCAGAAGAATCCCTGCGGGAGACCGGCACCATTGTTGAGGTCGATCATCCGGAACGCGGGAAGTATCTGACGGTGGGCAACCCAATCAAATTGTCGGACTCGCCGGCAGAGGTCGAACGCTCGCCCTTGCTTGGCGAACACACCGATGAAATCATGCGCGAGCTGGGCTTTGGTGACGCGGAAATCGCGGCGGCTAGAAGCGACGGCGCGGTTTAAAATTGCGCGATAGAGGGATGGGATAAATATGGCGACGGAAGAAATTAAACATCGCCGGCACGCGCATCCGGGCGGCAAGAAACGCAAAGGGCGCGGCCACACGAAAGGCCGACAATTGGTGCCGGACGCAGTCGCGGAAGTATGGGGGCTGCTCGGCGACCGACCGCGTCAGCGCGATTTGCTGATCGAATATCTCCACCTGATCCAGGACGAATATAACCAAATCTCCGCGGCTCACTTGGCGGCTTTGGCGGAGGAGATGAAAATTTCTATGGCGGAAGCCTATGAGGTCGCCACGTTCTACGCGCATTTCGATGTGTTGAAGGAAGGCGATGCAGCGTTGCCGGAGCTGACCATCAGGGTTTGCGATAGCCTGACCTGCGAGATGATGGGTGCCGAATCCCTGTTGCGGGAATTGGACGGGAATTACAATGGTGCGGTTCGGGTCGTGCGGGCACCTTGCATGGGCCGGTGCGATGTCGCGCCAGTCGCCGAAGTCGGCCACCACCATGTCACCTCTGCGACCGCCGCGTCGGTGAAAGCAGCCGTCGACGCCGGACACATGCATCCCAACATTCCCGAGTATACAGACTACGATGCCTATCGCGCCGCCGGCGGTGATAGCTTGTTGGACGAATGCCCCGCGGGCCAACG
>CAXAGK010000651.1:0-1548 GCA_963968305.1 uncultured Rickettsiales bacterium
TTACGACACGGAACCAGAACCGAGACCGACGGTTTCCAATCCCCGCGCCGCTCGAACGGACGCGCGACGATATAGTGGCGCAGGCAAAGTCGACGGATCAGCGGCAAGGTTCCGATGAAGCGGTTAATCACAGTGCCGATCCCCAACAAACTTTTCGGGATCAGCTGGCGCCACTCCGTGCGTACGACTTCGAAACCCGACAAATACAAAAGATTGGTGATGTCCGACGAAGATAAAAAGTTAACATCCGGCTGCGGCATTTTCTGCCCCATCCGCTCGGCAAGGCTGAGCGCCGGTTCCCATAAATGCGAATAATACGCGACGACCAAACGGGTATGCGGCGCGGAGACACTCCGCAACGAGCGGAACACCCGCTCAATATCATCAAGATATCCTATAGTGTCCGAGAGCACGATGTAGTCGAAGGGGTCTTCGAGACCGGAGATAAAATCATCGTCCTCGGCATCACCGATGAGAAACGTTAGATCCGGATGATTGCGCTGGGCCGTCGCCACCATCCGGGCGCTGAAATCGACACCGACCCCGTGACTCGGCTTCAATTGCGCAAGGAGATCGCCAGTCCCGCAACCGATCTCAAGAATACGCGCGCCGGCCGGCACCACGAACTGCGTATAGCGCCGGTCGTCATCGTAGTAGGCGCGGTTGCGTGATATCCAGCGGTCGCGGTCATCCGAAAGCGATTCGAAATGTGCGCGAATGGCGTCTTTACGGGAGGTGTCAGGCATCAGCCAATCTTAAAGTCGTTTTTTAGGCATAAAGCATCTCTTCCGCTGCTTATCAAACTCGTAATTGCACTCTGCTCGGGGCGGATACTATCCTTGGTATTGTTGGCGAACCAGAAAGTATCAACCCCCTCTCTTTGCGAAAGCGTCGCGGAAATGCGGAATACTTGACCTTGGATATACCCCAGGTTATTGATTTTGAGCGTTTTTATATTCCCGCTGCAAACTGACCCTCTTCGCCAGAGGGCGCGCCCCATGAGGCTCACACACATGTTGGATGTATTCATCGGTTGGGATCCGCGAGAAGCTATCGTCGCCGATGTCTGCCGATACTCGATATTGCGCCGTACTAATAACAATACGGTGAATGTGCATGAAATCCGCTTGGACGATATGCGGGGAAAAGGGCTATACAACCGTCGCCACGAACAACGTGACGGGCAACTCTGGGATGAAATCTCCGATGCTCCGATGAGTACGGAATTTGCAATTTCACGCTTCTTAACACCGCTGATTGCAAAGTCGGATTGGGCGGTATTTTGCGACTGCGATTTTCTCTGGCTTGACGACATCCATAATTTACTCGCTCTTGCCGACGACAAGTATGCGGTCATGTGTGTTCATCATGATTACACTCCTAAAGAAGGCGAAAAGATGGACGGAAAGCAACAAACACTATATCCAAGAAAAAATTGGAGTTCAATGGTGTTATGGAACTGCGGACATCCTAGTAATTCACAAGTTATACCAAGTATGGTAAACAAAGAAACAGGAAAATACATGCATCGCTTCAGTTGGCTAAAAG